>JAQSWE010000306.1 GCA_029266795.1 Alphaproteobacteria bacterium
AAAATGGTCAACGACGCGGCGGCCTATATCCGCGGACTCGCCGAACTGCGCGGCCGCAACGCCGAATGGGCGGAGCGCGCGGTGCGCGACGCAGAAAGCCTGACCGCCACGGAATCGCTTGCCAAGAAAGCCATCGACCTGATTGCCGTCGACGTGAAGGAACTGCTGGAAAAAGTCGATGGCCGCACCGTGAAAATGGCGCAGAACAAGACGCTGAAGCTGAATACCAAGAACGCCCGCGTCGAAAAAATCGAATCCGACTGGCGCACCGAATTGCTGGGCGTGATCGCGCATCCGAACGTCGCCTTTATGCTGATGACGCTGGGATCGTATGGCCTGATCTATGAATGCATCAACCCGGGCGCGATTTTCCCGGGTGTGATCGGCATCATCAGCTTCATCCTCGGCCTGTTCGCGATGAACGTGCTGCCAATCGATTACACAGGCCTTGCGCTGATGCTGACCGGCATCGCGCTGATGGTCGGCGAGGCTTTTGCACCGGCGTTTGGCGCGCTGGGGATCGGGGGCGCGATTTCCTTCGCGGTGGGGGCGACGATGCTCATCGATAGTGTGGATCCAAATTTCGGGATAGACCCATGGCTCATCGGCGCGACGACCGTGACCAGCCTCGGCTTCCTCTCCGTGCTGATCGCCGTCACCCTGCGCGCGCAGCGCAGCCCCAGCATGACGGGGCAGGAAGAATTGAAGCAGACGCCAGGCCAGGTCATTTCATGGAGCCAAGGCCAAGGCGAAGTGCGCATCACCGGCGAAATCTGGAAGGCGACGGCGGCATCGCCGGAATTCATCATCAACCCGGGCGATATGGTGAATGTGGTCGAAATCGACGGCTTGCGCCTGATCGTCAAACCTGAATAACAACCTCTACAGCTATCAACCACGAAAGGACTTTTTACATGGGCGGCATCGGTTTTGTCGGTTTCTTTTTTGTCATGCTCCTTATCTTCCTCGGCTATGCCGTACGGATTTTGAAGGAATATGAACGCGGCGTCGTTTACACCCTCGGCCGTTTCTCGGGCGTCAAAGGCCCCGGCCTGATCCTGCTGATCCCGATCGTGCAGACCATGACCCGCATCGACCTGCGCGTGCGCACCATCGACGTGCCGAGCCAGGACATCATCACCAAGGACAACATTTCGGTGAAGGTGAACGCGGTCGTCTACTACCGCGTCATCGCGCCGGAAAAATCGATCAACAACGTCGCCGATTTCATGCGCGCAACGTCCGAGCTGTCGCAGACCACGCTCCGCGAAGTGCTCGGCAAGCACGAGCTTGACGACCTGCTGACCTCGCGCGACAAGCTGTCCTTCGACATCCGCGAGCTCCTCGACGGCCAGACCGACCAGTGGGGCATCAAGGTCCAGAACGTGGCGCTGAAGCATATTGATCTTGCCGAAAGCATGATCCGCGCCATCGGACGTCAGGCGGAAGCGGAACGCGAACGCCGCGCGAAAATCATCTCCGCCGAAGGGGAATTGCAGGCCGCTGATAAACTGGTGGAAGCCGCCACGAAACTCGGCTCCTCCGGCGCGATGCAGCTGCGCTATCTCTCGGCTTTCCAGGACATCGCGAACGACCGCAGCAGCACGATCATCCTGCCGCTGCCGATGGAGTTCCTCAAGAAAATCACCTGATGAAAGTCGAAAGCCTTCATATTTACCCTGTCAAAGGGTGCCGGGCTGTTGATGTGACCGAGGCCGCGATCGAAAGACGCGGCCTCGCGCATGACAGGCGCTGGATGATCGTCGATGAAAACTATAAATTCGTGACGCAACGCGAAGTCCCCGCGATGGCCGCCATCGAAACCGCGATTGCGGGCGACATGCTGGCGCTCGGGCTGAACGGCTCCGCCATTGGCATCGACTTCCCCACACCTAACGCGCCCAAGCATACTGTCACGATCTGGAAGCAGCAGGTGGAGGCCTATACCGCGGGCGCCGCCGCCGATAAATGGATAACATCTGCGCTCGGCTTTCGCGCGCATCTCGTCTGGCAGGGCGGCCTCCCGCGCAGCATCGCCTCGACGCAAGCCACACCCGATACGCCCACCAGCTTTGCCGATGATTTTCCGCTGCTGGTGACGGTGAGTGAATCACTCGCCGACCTGAACACGAAAATGCCCGCGCCGCTTCCCATGAACCGCTTCCGCCCCAATATCGTCGTGACGGGCGCCCCCGCATGGGCCGAAGACATGTGGCGCAAGATCCGCATCCGCGATGTCGTGATCGACCTGCCGAAGCCCTGCCTGCGCTGCGTCGTCACGGCAACCGACCAGCAGCATGGTATGCGCGGCGAGGACAACGAGCCACTCAAAACGCTCAAGACTTTCCGCCTGATGCGCGAGGCCGGCATGACCGGCGTCGTGCTCGGCCAGAACGGCATTCCCGAAGGCACAGGGGTGATTCACCTTGGCGATACGGTCGAGGTTGCCGAATGCCAAGCCGCTCCAGCTTTCGTGAAGCTTGGATAAACGGCTGTTTTCATTCACATAAATTAAGCTTGAAGCGCACACCCCTTTAAGGGTACTCTGCCCCCCTGTATCGCTCGCGGAGAGGTGGCCGAGCGGTTGAAGGCGCTCGCCTGGAAAGCGGGTAAACTGTAACAGGTTTC
>JAQSWE010000087.1 GCA_029266795.1 Alphaproteobacteria bacterium
ATTTTGACGAAAATACGGCAGTGCAGGCTCTCGCGTCAAGTGTCATGATGGCGCGGGAATTGCAGGTGTTTTCAGCGCTTTTCGTCGACCGGGCGGCGGGGTCCTGCGATTGCGGGGCGGAAGGTGAGGGAACTCAGCAGATTCGTGTGGTCGTCCGTCCATAATTTCTCCCCCTCCGGTGCCGCCAGCTCCACCCAGCCGTAGTCGTCGAGCGGCGACAAACTCACGCCCTGCGGCGCCATCGCGAACCAGATGGAGGGTGAGCCGTGCGGCGCGCTTTCCGGCGGAATGTCGAGCACGAAGCGGGTTTTGAGGTTCAACTCCGCCGCCACACGCAACAACGGATTGGCGAGGGTGAAATAGCGGTTGGAGAGGTTGAATATCACAAGCCCGCCCGGCGCAAGGCGGTCGAGATAGGTCTTCACCGCCTCCAGCGTCAGCAGGTGCGCGGGGATCGTGTCGGCGGAAAACGCGTCGAGGGCGATCAGGTCATATTTTTCGGTTTGCTTTGCGAGTTCGAGGCGGCCATCGCCGATGATGATCTTTGGCGGGCGCTTGCCCGTGCAGGCTTTCAGGAACGTAAATTCCTCACGCGCCACGCGTTCCACAGCCTCGTCGATTTCAAGGAAGGTGAATTCATTGTCGGGGCGGCTGAAGCAGTTCATCGTGCCGGTGCCAAGGCCGACGACCGCGATGTTCTTGGGGTTATAAAGCGCGAAGACATCGCCGACCGGCCCGCCCGCCCAGAAATAGGCGGTCGGCATTTTTTCAAGCTCGGGGTCGCGGATCTGGATACCGTGGGTCGTGGTGCCGTGATACATGAAGCGCACGATGCGCTCTTTCCCCGCAATCACCTGCGGGCGGTCGAAGACCTTGATGACGCCATAGAAGTTGCGCGTGGTGGTGACGATATCGCGTGGAATTATGATTTCCGACACCAGCAGCAGGACGAGCGTGCCGTAAAAGGCGAGGCGCAGGTTCATGCCGATCATGATGGCGAGGGTGAAGAGGATGACATCCGCCGTCATCATGTTCTGGTTCAGCTGGCCGATGCTGTCGGTGACGGCGAAGCTGCCATTGCTCATGACGAACAGGAAATACATGACGCCGCAGAATCCTGCGAACCAAGTGAACATCTTGCCCTGCAAATTCATCGGCTGCACGAAAGCGGGCAGCATGGCCAGCGACAGCGCCATCAGCACGGGGTATTCCACAAGGCGGTCGAGCAGCACGGGCAGGATGAAGGCGTTCAGCACCCCGCCGAGCGCGCCGCCGATCGACATCATCAGGTAATATTCCGTCAGCTGCCGCCCGCCGCCACCCGGGCGCTTCTGCGCCAGCAGCATGTGACAGGCGAGCGCAACCACGCCGAAGGCGAAGAGGTGGCAGAACATCGCATAGACGGAAACGCGGATGTTGAGGTTATAGACGCAAGTCAGCGCCGCCGCGAGCGGCACGATGATCTGGTGAAACCGCGCGACATCGGAAAATTTGAACCACTGGCGGCGACCAAAGGCGATGACGAAGGTGAGCAGGTAGAGCGCGAGCGGCAGAATCCAGATCATCGGCGCGGAAAACACGTCGGTCGTGATATGCGTCGTGACGGCCAGCAGCAGGGCGGAGGGGAAGAAGGACAGCAAAATCCATTCGATACGCTGGCGATTGGTCGCCGCCGCGCCGTCATGGGACGTATTGATCTTATCGTCCTTGCCCTTTGCCAGTGCAAGGCAAAGAGCAGCCGCCGCCATCAGCACGCCAAAGGCGATAAACCAGTTCTGTGCCTGCGCTGCCAGTCCCCATTTTGATTCAATCAAAAGCGGGTAAAGAAACAGCCCGGTGAAACTGCCTAGATTGCTGGCGGCATAGAGGAAATAGGGATCGCTGGCCGAGGGATGCCCCGTCGTCGTGAACAGGCGCTGCAGCGTAGACGATGTCGCCGACACGGCGATAAACGGCACGGCAACCGCCACGGTGAGCAGTCGGAAAATATCAACCGCACCCGGTGCGGCGGAATCCATCGCGATATGAACGGGGAGAAAAAAACATCCCGCCACCATCAGACCGAGATAGATCAGTCCGTGAAGGCGCGGGCTGAAGCGCGACAGCGCGTGGGCGAGAAAATATCCCGCCAGCAGCATGACCTGAAAAAACGCCATCGTGACGATCCAGCCGGCGGGCGTACCGCCGACCAGCGGCAGCAGCATCTTGCCGACCATTGGCTGCAGCGCGAACATAATCGCCGCCGACAGGAACAATGTCGCCGCATAGACTGTCAGGCTGAACCGTTGCGGCAGTGATGTCATTTTTCCGCCTCTGCGCGCGCTGGCACATCGAGCGACAGGGTGCCGAGTAAACTTGTATATTCATCCGTCCACGGGCGGATATCGTCTTTCGGCTTCACGACATGCCAGCCCCGCGACGACAGGGTTTTGTTGTCGCTATTCTTGCTAACCATCAGCCAGAGGCTGGGTGAGCCATATGCCGGGCGCTTGCCCCTGGTGTCGGCCTTCATTTCCGTCTTCAGGCCGATGGTGGCGGCGGTCGCCGCGATTGTGTCCCAGAGCGCGAAATAGCGGTTGGACACGTTGATGGCAATAACGCCGCCGGGGGTAAGGCTGTCGATATAGAGCTGCAGTGCTTCTTTCGTCAGCAGGTGTGTGGGTATGGAATCCGACGTGAAAGCGTCCATGAACAACAGATCGAATTTTTCGTCCATCTTGGCGAGTTCAAGGCGGCCATCGCCGACTTTGATGACGGGCGGCGTTTTCGATTTGCAGGCGCTGAGGAAGGTAAAGTTATCCTCCGCCACCTGCACGACGGCGGGGTCGATCTCGAAAAACGTGAATTCTCGGTAGGGCTCGTTATAGCAGTTCATAGTGCCGATGCCGAGGCCGAGCACGGCGACTTTCTTCGGCTTGAAATGCGCGAAGACGTCGCCGACCGGACCTTTGCGCGTGAAATACGCGGTCGGCGTCATGGCCAGTTCCTTGTCGCTTTGCACCTGAATGCCGTGGGTGGTGGAACCGTGGCGCATGGAGCGCACGGTCTGGATTTTTCCTTCAATCGGCTGCGGTTTGTCATACAGGCGCACGGTGCCGTAGAAGTTGCGGATGCTCAGCAGTTCCGTGCGGTCGGCGATCACATATTGCGCGACCATGAAAACAACCAGCGTGCCCAGCGTCAGCACAGCGGGGGTCAGTTTCTTCAGGAAGAAAATCACGCCGATGGCAAGCAACAGGAATACGGCCTGCAACGCCATCTTGCGACCCTCCACGATATCGACGCCGATATCGGGGCTGGGCACGTTGACGAGCAAGATGGAAAGAAGCAGCAGTCCAGCAATCAGCATCCCGGTGACGGATTTCGCCTTGTATTCCTTATGGATCATGAAGGATGCGAGGAGCGTCAGAGGGAATTCGATAAGGCGGTTGAAGACAACAGGGAAGATAAATGCGTTTAGGACGCCGCCCAATGCACCGCCCACCGACATCATCAGGTAGAACGACGTGAGCTGCCGCCCGTCATCCAGCGGGCGCAGGCTGGCAAGCCGCGAATGGCATGCTAGGGCAACGAGCGTAAAGACGGCAAGGTAGAAAGCGACACCCGGCCAGCTGAAAAGCCATGTTGAACCCAGCAGGGAAATGACGATGACGGCAAGGCAGACGATATAAGGCTGGAGCGCCTCCATCACGGCGAGAGAGACAATCGGCTTGCTGCTGAAGGCAATAACAAAGGTGAGCAGGTACAGGGCCAGCGGCAATATCCAGACGAGGGGGGCGGAGATAACGTCGGAGGTAATATATGTCGTGACGCCCATCAGGAGGCAGGAGGGGATAAAAGCGAGCGCAAGCCATTCCAGCTGGCGTTTACCGGTGGCGGCACGGCCTCTGTCACTGGCGGCGGGCTTGGTGGCTTTTTTATCCGGTCCGCGCGCGAACCAGACGCAGGTGCCAGCCAGAAGGATCAACAGCGCATAGCCGCCTGTGAAATATTGTGCCTGTTGCGCCAGCGTCAGTTGCGGCTCGACCAGCAGCGGATAAAGGAGCAGGCCTGCGAAACTGCCCAAGTTGCTGGCGGCGTAGAGGAAGTAGGGGTCGCCTGATGAGCCGTGTCGCGTGTTCATGAATAGGCGCTGCAGCGTGGATGATGTCGCCGACAATGCGATAAACGGCACGGCCAGTGCTTGCGTGAGCAGCAGGAAGATACGGCCAGCCTCGGGGATGGAGCCGGAGCCAACGGCATGGTCAATTGCGACGGGCAAGAAGACGATGCCCGCCAGCAACGCGGCGACATAGGCGATGCCGTGTTTCTGCGACGGGAATTTTGACAGCGCATGGGCGATCAGGTATCCGGCCAGCAGCATCACCTGAAAAAATGCCATGGCGACGATCCAGCCTGCGGGCGTGCCGCCGACCAGCGGCAGCAGCATCTTGCCCGCCATCGGCTGGACGGAAAACATGAGCGAGGCGGATAGGAACAGCGTGAAGCTGAAAACCGCCAGCGTGCTCATTGCGGAGCCTTCGTCTTTTCTCGCCATTTTTTAAAACCTCATGATTCCGATAATATTTGAATAGTTATCCGTCCATGCGCGTTCGTTATTTTGCAGTGGCGGCACCCATGCCTGCTGGCGGAAGGTTGTCATGTCGATTCCGTCACGCGCCATCAAAAGCCAGTCGCTGGGAAAGAACAGTGGCGGGTCGATAAAGCCGTAATGCTTGTAGCGCGCCTGCATACCTGCTGCTTTCGCGCCCGCTGCCAGCGTCGCGGCGAGGGTGACATAATTGTTGGAGATATTAAAAGCGAGGATGCCGTTGTCGGTCAGCAGCGTTTTGTAAAGCTCGATCGCTTCGACCGATATCAGGTGAACGGGGACCATATCGGACGAAAACGCGTCGAGGATGATGAGGTCGAATTTCTCGCCCCTCAGCTTTGCTATTTCAAGGCGCCCGTCGCCGGTGAAAATGCGGTGCGGGGTTGCGCCGGGGCATGCTTTCAGGAAAGTGAAATTATCGCGCGCGATGTTCACGACGGCGGGGTCGATTTCAAAGAATGTGAATGAGCGGTCGGGCGCGTGGTGGCAGGCGAGAGTTCCAGCGCCCAGACCCATCACGGCGACATTTTTGGGCGCGAGGGTATGGAAGATGTCGCCGACGGGGCCGCCGTGAGAGAAATAGGCTGTGGGAATATCCTCCATGTCGGGATCAAGCGATTGCATGCCGTGAAGCGTGGTGCCGTGCCCGAAATAGCGTATATGATATTTTTCGCCGTCCATTATGAAGTTGCGCTCATACACGCGGATTAGGCCGTAGAAATTCCGCTGGTATATGCCGCCTTCGCCGTCGCGCGGCGCGGTGTATGGCATCGTCATCAGGAGCAGGCAGCCCGTCAGTGCGAAGAGCGGCTTGCGCAAAGTTGCGACAAACAGGGTCACAAGAAATATTTCAAGGAAATCGGTCGCGCCGATGGTGTGGTGATGCATGAACGCCCAGGCCAGCAGTCCGACGCCGCCGACACACACGGTAACAAGGTCTTTTCGTCCAAGCTTTGCGCTCAAACCCGGGTGGAAGAGCAGCGAGGCCGCGAGGACCATCGGGAATTCCTGCAGGCGGTCGAAAATGGCAGGGGCGAGGAAGGCGTTCAGCATGCCGCCAAGCGCGCCCCCGAGGGCGATCATCAGGTAGTAATCCGTGAGCCTCTGCCCGTCCCCCAGCGGGCGCAGTGCCGCGAGCTTCATATGGAAGGCAAGCGCGACGATGCCGAAACAGCCGAGGAGGAGGACCATGATCAGCCATGGGGCATCCAGCGAAACGGTCGCAAGAAAGATCAGCCCGAAGGCGAGGCAGACCGCCATCGGGTGCAGTTTTTCGACAGCCGAAAGCCTTGCCGGTGCCGACTTGCCGAAAGCCAGTACGAAGGTCAGCAGGTAAATACCGAGTGGCAGAACCCAGAGCAGGGGGGCGGCTATGATCGCCGTCGTGATCTGCGTCGTCACGCCCATCATCAGGCTTGACGGGATAAAGGCGAACATGATCCAGCGCCAGCGCAGGCCGGCAGCCAGCGGCGCAGGTTTGACGTAAACTGCTGCGGCTATCGACTTGGCGCGACCGATGCAGATGGCAGTGAGGGCAATCAGTACGACATAACCGCTCAGCCAAAGCTGCGCCTGTTCGGGGATCGTCAGCAGCTTTTCAGCCGCAAGCGGGTACAGCAGCAGGCCTGCAAAACTGCCGAGGTTGCTGGCGGCGTAAAGGAAATACGGGTCGCCTGCTGCAGCGTGGCCCGAGACCGTGAACAGCCGCTGTAGCGTTGAAGAAGCCATGGCAAGCGCGACGAAGGGCAGCCCGAGGCTTCCCGCTAGCAGCTTCATGACCATCCACGCATTCGCAGCGCCTTCGGGTTGCGATAAATGGATGGGCAGGAACAATCCGCCGAGCCCGAGTGCCGCGAGAAACACTATGCCATGCATGCGAGGCGAAAGCCGTGAACAGATATTGGCAAGCGCGTATCCCGCCAGCAATGCCAGTTGAAAAAATGCCATCGCCACAATCCAACCCGACGGGGTGCCGCCGACCAGCGGCAGCAGCATCTTGCCTGTCATGGGTTGCAGCATGAACATGGTGGCGGCGGAAAGGAAAAGCGCCGCGCAAAACAGGGCGGAGATGTGGGTTTGCTGCCAGGCGAATGGGGGCCGCAACGCGGCGTCGGCCGTCATGCGGATTTCTTGATGCCTTTGTCGGTCTGCAGCGGCTGGCTCTGGCCCTTGATCAGCGTCACGAAGTTGTCGAACAGATAATCGCTGTCCTGCGGGCCGGGGGATGCCTCGGGGTGATACTGGACGGAGAAGGCAGGCTTATCATGAACGCGCAGGCCTTCATTCGATCCGTCGAACAGGCTGATATGCGTGACGCTGACATTCGAGGGCAACGTTGCGGGCATGACGTGGAAGCCGTGGTTCTGGCTGGTGATTTCGACCTTGCCCGTTTCGAGGTTTTTGACCGGATGGTTCGCGCCGCGGTGTCCGAAGGCGAATTTTTCCGTCTTGCCGCCAAGGGCAATTGCGAGCATCTGGTGGCCGAGGCAGATGCCGAAGATCGGTTTTTCCGCCTTCAGGATTTTTTCGATCACCGGTACTGCATAGACGCCGGTCGCGGCAGGGTCGCCGGGGCCGTTCGACAAGAACACGCCGTCGGGCCGCAGGGCGAGGATATCTTCGGCGGAGGTGTCGCAAGGCACGACGGTGAGGCGCATGCCGCGCTCGCACAGCCTGCGCAGGATATTGCGCTTCACGCCGTAATCGATGACGACGGTGTGGTAATAAACTTCATCGGGGGTCTTGTACTTGCCGGCCTTCGCATCCCAGCCGCCTTCGGTCCATGCATAAATATTCTTTGTGCTGACGGTCTTGGCGATGTCGAGACCGTTCATATCGGGCAGAGCTTTCGCCTGCTGCTTGAGGTCGTCGAGGTTGATTTTTTCCGCGCCGAAAAAATGGATAATGCCGTTCTGCGAGCCATGCGTGCGCAGGTGGTGGGTGAGCGCGCGCGTGTCGATGCCGCAGATGCCGGTCAGTTTGTTGTCGATGAGCCATTCGTTGAAATGGTTTTCGGAACGGTAGCTGGACGGGTCGGTGATGTCGGCGCGCAGGATGATGCCCTTGGCGAAGGGGGCGTCGGATTCCTGGTCGTCTTCGTTGGTGCCGACGTTGCCGATATGGGGGAAGGTGAAGGTAATGATCTGGCCCGCGTAAGACGGGTCGGTCATGATTTCCTGATAGCCGGTCATGGAGGTGTTGAAGCAAACCTCGCCGCCCGTCGTGCCGGCCGCGCCAATGCCTTTTCCCCAGTGAACACTGCCATCGGCCAGCACAAGAACCGCGGTTGCGTGAGGGGGCACCTGGGGTGAAAACATGATTTTCCCTGACTTATTGGCGTGTTGTAATATTATATTGCTTGGAATAGCATACATGCCAGATCGATGCCATTAAAAAGCGGGTAAAAACAATGCTCAGGAACGAGTTTTCGGAACGGCTCAAGCAGGCGCAGTTCGCCAAGGACGAGCCGACAGTTTCCACATTACGTCTAATCATCGCCGCGATGAAAGACCGCGACATCGCCGCGCGCTCCAAAGGCAACTGGGACGGCATCAAGGACGAGGAAATCATGTCCATGATGGCCTCGATGATCAAGCAGCGGCAAGAGTCCATCAAGATGTACGAGCTTGGCAAACGCCAGGACTTGGCCGACCGCGAAGCGACGGAAATCCGCATCATCGAAGGCTTTATGCCCAAACAGTTGACCGAAGACGAAGTCAAGAAAGTGATCGACGGGCTGCTCAAAGACATGGGCGCGTCGGGCCTTAAGGATATGGGCCGCGTCATGGCAGAGATGAAAACGAAATACGCAGGCCAGCTCGACTTCTCCAAGGCGAGCGGCTGGGTGAAAGAGAAACTGACCGGATGAGCGCCGAACCGCAACAGCAGGCCAGCCATATCGGCACCGTCGATGGACGCTACGGCAAGGTGTCATTCTTCAACACCGACCGCTATATCGGCCAGTCTTTCCAGCATTACGGGGAATACAACCCCGAAGAAACCGAGTATGTCGTCGGTCTCGCGCAGAAAGCGGGCAAGGACAAACTCGTGCTGGATATCGGCGCGAATATCGGCGCAATTTCACAGGCACTTGAACATTCAGGTTTTACCGTAGAGGCGTTCGAGCCGCAGCCCGAAGTGTTCGGCCTGCTGCAACAGAACATCAAGGGAAAATGCCACAATATCGCACTCGCCAGCCGCGTGGGCATGACGGTGATGCCCAAGATCCGCTATGACGAAGTAAACAATTTCGGCGGTTTTTCGATCGGCACGACCAGCAAGGCCAACGGCTCGATCGATGTGAAGGTACAGACGATCGATAGTTTCAACTACCAGAATGTCGGCCTCATCAAGATCGATGTCGAAGGTTTCGAGGAAGAGGTGCTGCGCGGCGCGGTAGAGACGATCAAGCGTTGCAGCCCGATCCTTTATCTTGAGGACGACCGTGCAGACAAGAGCGAAAGCCTCCATAAATTCCTGACCCAAATCGGCT
>JAQSWE010000088.1 GCA_029266795.1 Alphaproteobacteria bacterium
ACATGATGGACGAACCTGCGATGCGCGAGATGCTGGTGACGAAAACGCTGTCGCTCATCTCCCGCGCCGACCGTGGCAATATGCGCCAGATGGCAAGCGTCGCCATGGCGGCGCAACTGGTCGTCACGCGGTCCGGCGACAATGCCGAGACGCGCAAGCGCGGCATGTCGGAATGGAACGCCGCCGTTGATCTTCTCGCCGCTAAAAAGGATGGCCTTGGTTTCGCCTTTGCCGCCGCCAGCAACGCCGCATTGGGATATGACAGCCCCGACGACCTCGCCCGCAACGCGCTCGATAAATGGGAAAAGGCCGTGCTGGAAACCGCGAAGACCAGCAAGAGCGCCGCCTTCAACGAAGTGTCGCGGGTGACCAAGATGTATTACGAATTCGGCGCACGCGGCGGACGTTTCCGCGACCGCGCCATGGAAACCATCTACAAAATCGCAAGTCTTAAACCGTAAAGATTACTCGTCGTTCATGCGCAAGGCCGCGATAAACGCGGATTGCGGGATTTCGACGTTGCCGTGCTGGCGCATCTTCTTCTTGCCCTCTTTTTGCTTGTCGAGGAGCTTGCGTTTGCGTGAGATATCGCCGCCGTAGCATTTCGCGGTGACGTCTTTGCGAAGAGCCGAGATGTCTTCACGGGCGACGATCTTGCCGCCGATCGAGGCCTGCACCGCGATCTTGAACAGCTGGCGCGGGATCAGGTCTTTCAACCGTTCGCATAGCTGGCGGCCGCGACGTTCGGCCTGTGAGCGGTGGACGATCATCGACAGCGCATCGAGCGGATCGCCGTTGACGAGGATGTTGAGACGCGTCAAATCACCTTCTTCAAATCCGTCCAGCACGTAATCCATCGACGCATAGCCGCGGCTGATGGATTTGAGGCGGTCATAGAAATCGAACACGACTTCGTTGAGCGGCAGGCGGTAAATCGCCATCGCGCGGGAACCGACCCAGGTCAGCTCCGCCTGCACGCCGCGCCGTTCCTGGCAGAGCGTGAGGATGGAGCCCAGATATTCGTCGGGGACGAAGATGGTCGCCTTGATCCACGGCTCCTCGATCTTCGCGATGCGCACGACATCGGGCATGTCGGCGGGGTTGTAGAGTTCCATGATCTCGCCATTCGTCAGGTGGATTCTATAAACCACCGACGGCGCGGTCGGAATGAGGTCGAGGTTGTATTCGCGCTGCAAACGCTCCTGAATGATTTCAAGGTGCAGCAGGCCGAGGAAGCCGCAGCGGAAACCCATACCAAGCGCAGTCGAGTTTTCGGCTTCGTGGTGCAGCGACGCGTCGTTCAGCGCAAGCTTGCCAAGGCTGTCGCGCAGCTTTTCGAATTCAGATGAATCGACGGGGAATAGCGAGCAGAAAACCATCGGAACCGAGGGCTTGAAGCCCGGCAGGCGTTCAGCGCAGGGGTTGCGATCATTCGTGATGGTATCGCCGATTTTCGTCTCGCCGATGTTCTTGATGCCGCAGGTGACGAAGCCGATTTCTCCCGGCTTCAGCTCGCCGGTCAGTACGTGCTTGGGCGTGAACACACCCACGCGGTCGGCTTCGTATGCCGCGCCGTTGCTCATGAAACGCAGCTTGTCCTTGATCTTCAGCGTGCCTTCAACGACGCGCAGCAGGACGACGACGCCGAGGTAAGCATCGTACCAGCTATCCACCAGCAGCGCCTTCAGGATGGCGGCGGGGTCGCCCTTGGGCGGCGGCAGGCGCGTGACGATGGCTTCCAGCAAATCATCAATGCCGATGCCGGATTTGGCGGAGGTCAGCACGGCGTTCGATGCGTCGATGCCGATGACATCCTCGATCTGCGTTTTCACGCGCTCCGGCTCGGCGGCGGGTAAATCGATTTTGTTGATGACGGGAATGATTTCGAGATTGTTGTCGATCGCCTGATACACGTTGGCGAGCGTCTGCGCCTCGACCCCTTGCGATGCGTCGACGACCAGCAGCGCGCCTTCGCAGGCGGCGAGAGAGCGTGACACTTCATACGCGAAGTCGACGTGGCCGGGCGTGTCCATCAGGTTGAGCTGATACGTCTCGCCGTCCTTCGCCTTGTACATGAGACGCACGGTCTGCGCCTTGATGGTGATCCCGCGTTCGCGTTCGATCTCCATATTGTCGAGGATCTGCTCCTTCATCTCGCGCGCTTCCAACCCGCCGCAGCGCTGGATGATGCGGTCGGCAAGGGTTGACTTGCCATGGTCGATATGGGCAATAATCGAGAAGTTCCGGATGTGCTTATGTTCTGTCATAATTCTTTCGTCTTTTCGGTCGATGGCGCAGAATAAAGCCTTGTTTTGATTGGTGCAATGATGAAATCCCGCTTCTCCCCCGCCCTTTTTATTTTCCTTATTACTGTTTTGTGCCTTGGCAACGGCGGATTGGCGCGAGCCGAAGAACCCCTGCCGGAAAAAATCCAGCGCAACTGGGCCGCGCCCGACTGCAGCAAATACGACGAAGCCCTTGTCCTGAGCCGTTTTTTTTACTTCCGTTCCACAAAAAAGGACATGACGCTGTTGCCCGCCGAGCTGGACGGGCAGATGGGCGACTACTGGCACCTGAAGCTGGGCAACGACATCGCCCCCGTGCGGCTGGAGGAAGACGGCGTGCTGAAAATCGGCGTCACCGCCACTGCCAGCAAGAAATCGCAGAAATGGGACGGTCTCACGCTCGACAGCACCGAGGAATATATGGGCTGCTCCGCCACGCCGAAACTGGTGCCGAAGCTGATGGTGCGGCTGATGCGCTTCATCGACCGCGTGAAATTGCAATGCACGGTATCGGTCACGAATGAATGCGCGGGCGTGCTGTTCAAGATGGCGGATGAAGACAGCAGCAAGAAACTGGTGAAGAAAGAAATCCAGCGCGCGGTTGCCAGCACCATCATCTTCGCCGAACTCGCGGAACGCCAGACGGTGACCGACAAGCAATCCCTCGACCTCATCAAGAAATCGCAGGCCGACGGCGCGCTGATTGCCGATGAATTGCTGAAGACCTACGACAAGGATAATTCCAAGAGCCTCGACTACAACGAACTCATGGAAGATTTCCACGCTCCCGCCCTGCCTATCGTGAAGGAAACACTGGTGAAGGCGGGCGCGATATTGCCGTCGTTCAAGGTGGTGGCGATGGGGTTGGATTGATCTCGCTGAATTGTCACACCGGCGAAAGCCGGTGTCCACGGACAGCTATTCGGGATTGAACAGACCGTGACGGTTTTTCACGAATTATGCAGTCCGTGGATCCCGGCTTTCGCCGGGATGACATTTTAGGATTTCTGCGCACCTGCCGCCCTCTTCAAGCGGTCGTTGATCGCAATCCCCAGCCCCGTCTCCGGAATATCCATGACCGCGATGCCGGAGAAATTGCCGGTGTCGAGCTGGTGGAGCATAGAGAAGAGATTGGCAGCGGCGGTGGTGAGGTCGCCGGTTTCGCTGAGATTCATGAGCGCACCGGCGGGTAGGTCGCGCGCAGCACCGCCACCCTTGATGCCCATGAATTTGATGGAGCCGAAGGCGAGCAGCGCTTCGCCCGGCGCGACATCGACGGCCTTGAGCCGCAGCGGCGTGCGCGGCGCGTAGTGTTTCAGCAGTTGGCCGGGGGATTTCGGCGCGTCGGTCACGGCCTCGAACTCCACATCGATCTTCATGCCCAGCTGCATTTCGATATCTTCGCGCGTGATGCCGCCGGGGCGGAGCATGACGGGCGTCTTGCCGGTCAAATCCAGCACAGTCGATTCCAATCCCACCGCCGACTTGCCGCCCGCGAGGATCAGCCCCGCGCGCTCGCCGAGGCTGTTCGCCACATGCTGCGGCGTGGTGGGGCTGAGGCTGCCGGAGGCATTCGCGCTGGGCGCGGCGATGGAGCGGCCGAGTGCGGCGATCAGCGCGCGGGCAACCGGATGTACGGGCGCACGCACGGCCTGCGACGGCAGCCCCGCGCTGGTCAGCAGCGAGAGTTTCGCATCCGCGCGGCGCGGCAAAATCAACGTCAGCGGCCCCGGCCAGAACAATGATGCCAGCAGCGCGGCGCGGTCGTTGAATTCGACGATTTTCTCGGCATCGATTTTATCGTTCACATGGACGATGACGGGGTTGAAGCTGGGACGTCCCTTGGCCTCGAATATCTTCGCGACCGCCGTATCGTTCGTGGCGTCCGCGCCGAGGCCATAGACCGTTTCCGTCGGGAAGGCGACGAGCTCGCCGGCGCGGAGTCTTTCAGCGGCGACTTTGATGTTTTCTTCGGTGGCGTTGAGGATTTCAGGCATGACTAGATCACGCCGCATCCGCCACATGATTGAGCTTGCCGCCCACCATCGGTTGCGGAACACCCGTGGTTTTCGGGAAGCTGATCGGTAAGCCGCGGTAGCTGCGGACAGCCATATAGGCGAAGGCTTCGGCCTCGATCGCGTCGCCATTCAATCCGATATCATCAATCGAAATGACAGGCACCCCGAGTTTTTCACGCAGCATTTTCATGATGGTGGCGTTCAGGCGACCGCCACCGGCGACAATCCATTCCTTCGGCTTTTCGGGCAGGAAGAACAGCGCGTTTTCGACCGCGCCAACTGTAAAGGCGGCAAGCGTAGCCGCACCATCCTCCACCGACAAATCTTTCCATGCCGCCGACACAAATGCATTGCGGTCGAGCGATTTCGGCGGTTTTTCGCAGAAGAATTTATTGTTGAGCAATTCGCGCAATACCGTTTCGTTCACTTTGCCGCGCGCGGCGGTCGCGCCGTTTTCGTCGTGCTTCTGGCCAGTTTTTTTCAGCATCCAGTCGTCGATGAGCGCATTGCCGGGGCCCGTGTCAAACGCGATGACTTCCGCGCCCACATAAGTGACGTTGGCGACGCCGCCGATATTCAGGAATGCGAGCGGCGTTGCGCGCCCTGCGGCGATGGCCTGATGATAGACAGGCACCAGCGGCGCGCCCTGCCCGCCTGCCTGCACATCGGCGGTGCGGAAATCATTCACGACCGGAATGCCGGTGAGTTGCGCGAGCAGCGCGCCATCGCCCAGCTGGCAGGTCCATTTTTTGGCAGGGTCATGCGCAACCGTCTGGCCGTGGAACCCGATGAGGTTAATGTCGGAGGGTTTGAGGCTCACCTGCGCCAGCAATGCCTTCACGACATTGGCCTGCGCAATCGTGATTTCGCGCTCGACATCGCGGGTGTCGGCCAGCTTGTCCTGCGTGATGTTCAGCACGGCGCGGATTTTCGCGCGCAGCGCATCGTCATACGGCACTGTCAAAAACCCGAGGCGCGCGATATGCCGCTCGCCATCCGTTTCGATCAGGGCAGCGTCGATGCCGTCCAGTGAAGTGCCGCTCATCAATCCGATAACATGAAATTTTTCCATGCTTCAAGAATGCCCCTGCCAGATGATGCTGTAAACGGTTTTTTAGAATCTGCGGCGATACGCGCCGCCGGGACGGGAGGAGCGCGGCTGTGCCTCGGCGGCGGGGGGGGATTCCGGCGAAATGCTCCCGAATGCTCTGGAAACCTTCTCGATTTCCATGGCGAGGTCGCAATAGGCCTTGCCCTGTTCGGCAATCGCCGCGCTGCCGGGACGGCCAGGGAAATAATCGCTCATATCCTCGCGCACTTGCGCGGCGGATTTCAGCTTGCCGGACAGGTTATCCAGCTGGTCGGTCGTGAAGTGGGAGGGGATGGTTGCTTCGGTCAGGTTGATGACAAAAGCCTCGCCCAGCTTGCGCAGCACGCGGGTGGTGTTTTCCAGCTTGTAAACCCCGTCATCGCTCTTGAAATCCTGCCGCATGAACGTGTCGAACACGCCCGCCATGCTTTCCAGGAGCTCGGCGCGTTCCAGTGCGGTGCGGGCGGCGCTGCGCATCAGGTTGCTGAATTCGCGCGCGAGGCGTTCGGCGGCATCGATAAAGCGCGAAAAATGGCTGCGGTCATCAAGCCCCGATGCCGCGTCGTTGAAATCGCGGATCACATCCAGATGGTTACGGTTGTCGCGGGTCTGCGCCATGCCTTGAAGCCGTCTTTTTATGCGTTAACAGTCTGTCTTTATACACTTTCGTTAATTATTATGTCAATCATAAAACGTGAAATCGACATAAAACATTGAATGCAAAAGGCAAAAATGAAATTATGTCAGCCACATGAAAGGCAGGACGTCAATGCGCTCGGAATTCGTCAAGGTTATGCAGGAACGCGGGTTTTTGCACCAATGCACCGATCTGGATGGATTGGACAAGAAACTGACCGAGGGCATCGTCACCTGCTACACCGGCTATGACGCAACGGCGAAAAGCCTGCATGTGGGCAGCCTGCTGTCGATCATGATGATGCGCTGGTTCCAGAAGCTGGGTCACAAGCCGATCGTGCTGATGGGCGGCGGAACGACGAAGGTCGGCGACCCGTCGGGCAAGGACGAAAGCCGCAAGATTTTGACGGAGCAGGACATCGCCGACAATATCGCCGGCATCGAAAAGGTCTTCGCGAAATTCGTGAAGTTCGGCTCTGGCGCGACCGATGCCGTGATGGTCAACAACGCCGAATGGCTCGACCGCATCAATTACATCGAATTCCTGCGCGATTACGGACGGCATTTCACGATCAACAAAATGCTGACCTTCGACAGCGTGAAGACGCGGCTGGAGCGCGAACAGCCCCTCACCTTCCTCGAATTCAATTACATGATTTTGCAGGCCTATGATTTCGTCGAACTCAGCCGCAAATATAACTGCACGCTGCAATTCGGCGGGTCGGACCAGTGGGGCAATATCGTCAACGGCATCGAGTTGGGCCGCCGCACCGATCAGAAAGATTTGTACGGCTTCACCACGCCGCTGCTGACAACCGCTTCGGGCGCGAAGATGGGCAAATCGGCATCGGGCGCTGTCTGGCTCAATTCGGATATGTTGTCGGCCTACGACTATTACCAGTTCTGGCGCAACACCGAAGACGCCGATGTGGGCCGTATGCTGAAATACTATACCGAACTGCCGATGGACGAAATCGCGCGGATCGAGGCGCTGAAGGGCTCCGAAATCAACGAGGCGAAAAAGATTCTCGCACTGGAAGCAACCCGCATGTGCCATGGCGACAAGGCGGCCAATGACGCCGCCGAAACCGCGCGCAAGACGTTCGAGGAAGGTGCCTCCGCTGAAGGCCTGCCCCGCATCGCCCTCCCCCGCGCGAAACTGGAGGAAGGCATCCCCGTTTTCGTGCTGTTCAAGGAAGCGGGCCTCGCCACCTCCGGCGGTGAAGCCCGCCGCCTGATCGCCGGTGGCGGCGCGCGCGTGAACGACGAAAAGGTCGAGAGCGATACCCGCGTCATCACCCTCGCCGACCTCAACGCCGAAAAAGCCATTAAGCTGTCGGCGGGGAAGAAGAAGCATGCGTTGGTGGTGGTGGAGTAATATCTTTTAAGCATCGGCATCTAGGTAGAAAAAATGCAGAAAATTGCAGTCGGTATTTATTTCATCATCGCACTTTTTATTATTGTCATTTTGTTCAAACGGGACATCACTAAGACTAATCACCAAGCAAACTTGAGAGACTATACCGCAATGAGCAAGGATTAACCCCAGTGTAGTTTTGTAGAGTATGCCACCATTAATAAAAAAAGCCCCGGCATCAACCGGGGCTTTTTTGATTCAATCCGAAGAAAATCAGACCGCTTCCGTTTCCTTTACGCGCGGGCGGAGGAAGCTCTGGTCGAGGTCCTCCATCGCGCCTTCGGGGATGCTCGGCTGCGCGGCGCCGGGCTGGGCCACGTTGGGCTGCTCGACCGACATTTCGGGCGGCTGTTCTTCGCCCGTTTGCGGCTGCTGCTGGAACTGCGGCTGCGGGTTGTACTTGTTATACTCTTCGGTCATTTCGTTGATCATGCGCTGGTAATGCTCGGCATGCTGCAAGTAGCTTTCCGCCAATACGCGGTCGCCGGACGACATCGCGTCGCGCGCCAGCGTCGTGTATTTTTCGTTGATCTGGTAGGCGTTGCCGCGAATGCGCACTTCGGGCCCGTTGCTGTCGAAGGTCTGCATGCGGGGGTTGACGCGGCCGCGGCCGCCGCCGTTATTCCCGCCGCCATTATGGTGGTTTCCGCCACCGGCATTGTGGGTCGTGTGACCACCGCCGCCGCCATTATTCGGGCGTCCGCGGAATCGTCTTCCGTTGTTATTGTTATTGTGTCTCATGCGGTTTTTTTCACTTCGCTAAAAATTGGTCCCAAGTTCCCCGGCTCAAACGGCCGATCCCCTATGCTGCCTGCCCTTTTATCTGGGACGCCACTTTTATGCAGGAGCAATAACGCTATGTTAGCTTATGTGCGATTCTCTTGGGAAGCGGAATTTGTAAAAGCCGTTCAAATTCAGGGCATTCTCGCCACAACGGCACGATCGCTTCCACCCAAATCGGTAAGGGTTTGTATCACAGCGATACCGGAAAGCGCAAGGATGGATTTCACGGCATCGGCCTGCGTATGGCCGATTTCCAGCACCACCAGCCCGCCCTTTTTGGCTGCGCGCGGCAGCAGCGCCGCGATGCTGCGATAGCATTCCAGCCCGTCATCGCCGCCGACCAATGCGGTCATCGGATCGTATCGCGTGACCTCCGGCTCCAGCCCCGCAATCTCCTCCAGCGCGATATAAGGAGGATTGGAAATCACGAGATCGAAGGGCGCGGATGCCTGCCACTCGTTCCAGTCCGCCGCAATAAATTCCGCGCGGGTGTCGAGCTTCAGCGCTGCCGCATTTTCGCGCGCGGTTGCCGCCGCTTCCTCACTGATATCAAGGCCCAGCCCGCGCGCCTTCGGATATTCCTGCAGCAGCGACAGCAGCAAACATCCCGAGCCCGTGCCGAGGTCGAGGATGGTTTCGGGCGAGGCATCGGCATATTTCAACGCCGCCTCGATCAATGTTTCGGAATCCGGCCTTGGGTCAAGGGTTTGCGACGTGATTTTAAATTCCGACTTCCAGAACCCCCGGCTGCCGATAATCCGCGACACCGGCTCCCGCTGCGAGCGCCGCGTGATCATGCCATACAGAGTTTTTACTTCAGCATCCGTCAGTAC
>JAQSWE010000089.1 GCA_029266795.1 Alphaproteobacteria bacterium
TGTCTTGCACCACGCGCCAATCGCGCAAAGGGCAGATTTCCAGCTGGAAGGCTTTCGCGCCCGCCCATGCAGGCAAGCTGGCGGTCGAGGCCGTTGACCGCTGCATGCGCGGTGAAGGCGCGCCCAGCCCTATTTACGAAGGCGAAGACAGCGTGATCGCATGGATGCTAGACGGCAAAGACGCCGATTACAACGTGCCGCTGCCCGGCAAAGGGCAGCCGAAACGCGCGATCCTCGAAACCTATACCAAGGAACATTCGGCGGAATACCAGAGCCAAGCACTGATCGATTTGGCCGCGCGCATGGGCAAGAAAATCAGCGACTGGAGCCGCGTGAAGGACGTTCTGATCCATACCTCGCACCATACCCATTACGTCATCGGCACCGGCGCGAACGACCCGCAGAAAATGGACCCGACGGCGAGCCGCGAGACACTCGACCATTCGATCATGTACATCTTCGCGGTCGCCCTGCAGGACGGCACATGGCACCATGTGAAGTCTTATGATCCGGCCCGTGCGCAACGCCCCGATACGGTGGCACTGTGGAAGAAAATCCGCACGGTCGAGGACAAGGAATGGACGCAGCGTTACCACTCACCCGACCCGAATGTGAAAGCGTTCGGTGGCAAAGTTGAAATCACGCTGGATGATGGCCAGAAAATCGTCGATGAACTGGGCGTTGCCAACGCGCATCCGTTCGGCGCGAAGCCCTTCACGCGCCCCGATTATATCCGCAAGTTCATGACGCTGACCGACGGGATCGTGGAGGCGGCAGAGCAGAAACGCTTCCTCGACACCGTGCAGAAACTGCCGAACCTGTCGGCGGATGAACTGTTCGGCCTGAACGTCGAAATCCCGGAAGGTAATTTGTTGATTGGCAAGAAGGGTCTGTTCTAAATCTCAGCCACTCTGACGCTAAATTAATAAAAAGCGCCCTCACAAACCGTGAGGGCGCTTTTTTATAAAATCTATCAGCGCGCGTTTTTGCGGGGCGCTTCGCGGCTCATGCCGAATATCTGCGCCAGCATTGTCAGCAGAGAAGTGTCTGCGGAGGGCTGCGGCGCGCGGCGCGGGGAAGAGGCGGGGCGTCTGGTGGAAAGCTTGGCTGGAGAGCGTGTTTTGCGGGATGCGCTGCGCTTCGTGCCGTTGCTTGCTTTCTTGATTGCTTTTGCTGCTGCCGGTTTTTTAGCCATCGTGACGATCCCCTGTTGTTTCGTGTTTAGCCCATTCTAACCACAGGTGGTTTATATTATGTTAACGTCGCAATTTTCTTTGAAATCAGCCGCCTGAACCCGACCTTGTGCAGCGTTTGTCAGTCCTGTAATGAATAGCTATGTCCAACCCGCTAACCCGGTTTTAAAAAATGCTCTTCGCTAAGAAACACGCCGCCGACAAACGCGCCGAATTCGCCAAATCCCTGAAATCGGGCAAGCTGCTGCGCTTTCCGGGCGCGATGAACCCCCTGACGGCGATGATGATCGAGCAGAAGGGTTTTGACGGCGTGTATATCTCGGGCGCGGTCCTGTCCGCCGATCTCGGCCTGCCGGATATCGGTTTGACCACGCTGTCGGAAGTCGCGGGACGCGGCCACCAGATCGCGCGCGTGACGGAACTGCCGAGCATCATCGACATCGATACTGGCTTCGGTGAGCCTATGAGCGCCGCGCGGACGGTGCAGGTGATGGAAGAGCAGGGGATAGCCGGCTGCCATCTGGAAGACCAGGAAAACCCGAAGCGTTGCGGACACCTCGACAATAAATCCGTGCTGCCTGCTGCCGATGTAGTCAAGAAAATCGCCGCCGCCGCAAAAGGCAAGCGCGACCCAAATTTTATCCTGATCGCCCGCACGGATGCACGTGCGTCGGAAGGGCTGGAGAAAGCCATCGACCGCGCCAAGGCCTATGTCGATGCCGGCGCCGACATGATCTTCCCCGAAGCCATGGCGGATGAAAGCGAATTCGAGGCGATGCGCAAGGCATTGAAAGTGCCGCTACTCGCCAACATGACTGAATTCGGCAAGTCGAAACTGCTGACCACGGCGCAGCTAGAAAAGCTCGGATATAATCTTGTTATCTATCCCGTTACCACTTTACGCCTTGCAATGGGCGCGATTGATCGCGGGCTTGATGTCATCAAAAAAGAAGGCACACAGGAAAGCCTGCTGGATGTCATGCAGCACCGCAAAGACTTATATGCGCTGCTGCGTTACGAAGATTACAATTCTTTTGACCAGAATATTTTCAATTTTACGATCAAGAAGTAATCAGGGTGATGGGGCGCGGGATGTTTTCCCCGGCGGCTTACTGGCGAGCGGCTGATAGCTGCCGTCACTCATGGCTATCTTGATGTTTCCCTGCGCGCGTAGCTTGACGCCGTGCCTATTCGCGACATCTTCCCAGTCCGAATAACCGGGCGGCGGGTTGTATGCGCCATTGGCGTAATTTCCGGAAATACCGGTAACAACTTGCATTGAATTTGTGGCAGCCGCCGCGACACCATCATCCGTGAAGCGGCTTGCGCCGAAAAAATCATTTCCGGGCAGGGAAGCGTGATCCCAGGCGACAACCTTGTAAAGCATGTACTGCGAAAAATCGTCACCGGCATCCTGCCATGCAAGCGGGCTGGATAATTGTGGCAGCCCAGGATTCATTACGGATGGTCGTGTGCGGTAATCAACACCACCTAGATTGCTGCCTGTATTAACGCCTTCGTTAAATGGATCCAGTATAACAGTGCCGATATGCGGGAGGTTTGCGCCGTGCTTCGCAAGCATGTGCCGAAGCGCAAAGTCGAGGTGTCCACCCATTGCGCCTTTGAACTTCCCCGCAAACGCGCCCGCGCCGATACCGGGCATTACCACAAGCGCCTTGTGTCCACTTATACCGGCGGCTTTATTGGCATGCGCCAATAAGGGCAGAAGGCGACGCTCCATCAGTTCGCTGTATTTTGTCTGGTCAATCTGGCCATTTGTTGTGACTTCGGCATAGTCGGGCGGCATCCCGTTGAACCCCGCGCCAGCGCCCAACAATGGACCGGGGGTAAAGAGCAGGCTTGCACGTAGCGGAGGGCTGTGAAGTTTGAAATGGCGGTCATTCGTATTCCACGCGCCATTGTCGAAAACATTCACCGTCATCGAAACATTGATATCGCCCAACAGCGCGAGTTCGCGATGCGTCCAGTCCGTGCCATCGGCGCGAATTTCACTCTCGGCAAAAATGCGCGGCTGTTTGGTTGCCAGCAGCGCTTCGATGAATTGTTCGGTCGTGGTCGCGGGAAGGTATTTTTTGAGGCGGTCGCCGGCGATTGCCGTGCCGTTTTCGATATCTTTTTTGTAGGAGAGGATATTCGAAAGAGTCTTTTCCGATATGACGATATCGTAATCCGGCAGCTTTTCAGACATTAATGTCGATCTGGTTGCCGCGCACGGCGTCTGCGAGAATGATATCGGCAAGCTTCTGCATTGGCTTTTCCAGCTTCGGCGCATGGGTTGCGGAGGCGAGGGGCTGTGACGCCACATATGATGCCGATGAAACTTGCATAAAGTTAAACGCTGATATCGAGGTTACGGCCCGTGGTAGCCGATTGCGCGATCATGTTCGCGAGGGCAACTTCGGCTTCTGCATTTTGCTTCAGGACCGCGATAGCGACCTTCTGCTGAGACGAAACCTGTTGCAAGGCGATGGCGGCGAGTTCCATGGATATCCCTTTCGCGTGTAACTTTATTCTAACCGGATTGCTTTAACATTCTATTAATATGCAGGTCATTGAAATGTATCAGGTTTTTAACCCTTGAACTCGCGCCCCCGAGGGGCTAATTCATATGGCAGAACATCATCATAAGGATAAGCTATGACCGCACCCGCCGAAATCAAGATTGCCAAAGGCCTCGCCGGCGTCCATTCCGACACCTCGCGCGTTTCGAAAGTGTTCGATGAAACCAACACGCTTACCTATTTTGGCTATCCGGTGCAAGAACTGGCCGAACATTGCCGGTTCGAAGAAGTCGCTTACCTGCTGTGGCACGGCGAACTGCCGACGGACGAGCAGTTAAAGGCATTCGAGAAACAGGAACGTGCAGAACGCGGCATTTCGCCGCAGTTGATCGAAGTGCTGAAACAATTCCGCAAGGATGCGCATCCGATGGATACACTGCGCACGGCGGTCAGCTTCCTCGGCGTTGAAGATCCTGAAGCGGCGGATAACTCCAAGGCCGCCAACCTGCGCAAATCAATCCGCATGATGGCGAAAATCCCGACGATCATCGCGGCCGATTTCCGTCTCCGCAAGGGCCAGCAGCCCATCGCGCCCAAGCCCGACCTGACCATGGCCGAAAACTTCTTCCACATGTATTTCGGCGAAGTGCCGGATGCGAAAGTGGTGCGCTGCTTCGATGCGTCGCTGACATTCTATGCCGAACATGGCTTCAACGCCTCGACCTTTACCGCCCGCACTATCGTGTCCAGCCTGTCGGAAATCTATGCCGCAGTTACTGGAGCCATCGGTTCGCTCAAAGGACCGCTGCATGGTGGCGCGAACGAAGCGGTCATGCATATGCTGCTGCAAATTGGCGAGACGTCAAAAGCGCAGGCATGGATTGACGATGCACTTGCGAACAAGAAACTCGTCATGGGTTTCGGCCACCGCGTCTATCGCAACGGTGACAGCCGCGTGCCTTATATGACGCATTACTTTCACGAAATGGCGAAGATCAAGAACGGCCAAAAATGGGTGGAGATCGAGGACATCCTGTCCAAGACTTTCATCGAGAAAAAAGGCATCCACCCGAACCTCGATTTCCCCGTCGGTCCTGCATATTACCTGATGGGTTTCGAAATCCCCATCTTCACGCCCATCTTTGTCATCAGCCGCATCACGGGCTGGACTGCGCATATCATGGAACAGCTGGAAGACAACAAGCTGATGCGCCCGCTGTCGGTCTATAACGGTGTACCTCAGCGTCCCGTCCAGCCGATTTCCAAGCGCAAAGCGGCGTAAGGTTGCTGCATAAGGCAACCAGCTTTCCGCCCATCGCGACCAAGAATTCGCGCGTGCTGATCCTCGGTTCCATGCCGGGGATAAAGTCGCTATCTGAACAGCAATATTACGCACATCCGCAAAATGCGTTCTGGAAGATCATGACGGCTCTGTTCGAGGCACCCGTAGATACCTATCCGCAGCGCGTCCAGCTGATTAAAAACAATGGCCTCGCGCTATGGGATGTCCTGAAGTTCTGCGAGCGGCATGGCAGTCTTGATATGCGCATCGATGACGCGACGATCGAGGTGAATGACTTTGCCGCTTTTTTTAAAAAATACCCGACCATCACACATGTCTTTTTCAACGGCGCGAAATCGGAACAAGAATTCATGAAGCGTGTGTTGCCGGTATTGCCGGAAAAAATTGCGTCACGACTTGAACTGAAGAGGTTGCCATCCACCAGTCCCGCACATGCAGGATTGAGGCTTGCTGATAAACTAAAGGCATGGAAAGCGGTTAAGTTTTAACCAGCCTTCTTCTGTTGCGCTTCCGCAGGCGCGCGCACCAGTTTTTCGTATTCTTCGCGCAGCAGTCGGGTGACGGGGCCGACCTTGTAAACTTGGCCGTCGATATTGCCGATGGGGGTCACTTCGGCGGCGGTGCCGGTTGCGAAGCATTCATCCGCTTTTTTCAATTCTTCGGGCATGATTGCGCGCTCGACAACCTTGATGCCTTTGCTGCGTGCGATATCCATCACCGTCAGGCGGGTGATGCCATTCAGGAAGCAATCGGGCGTCGGTGTGTGCAGCTCGCCGTTGAACACGAAGAACAGGTTTGCTCCTGTCAGTTCGGCGACCTGTCCGCGATAGTCATGCATCATCGCGTCGTTATGACCCGCGCGCTCTGCTTCATGTTTCGAGAGTGTGCAGATCATGTACAAGCCGCAAGCTTTTGCTGAAACCGGTGCCATATCGGGCGCAGGGCGGCGCCAGCGGGACGTGACTACTGAAATGCCTTTTTCGCGCATTTCGGGGCTGAAATAGCTGGGCCATTCCCATGCGGCGACGGCAAAATGAATTTTCGTGCCTTGTGCTGCGACACCCATTTGCTCAGGTCCGCGCCAGGCGAGGGGGCGCAGGTAAGCGTCTTTTAATCCGCTTGCCTTGAGTGTTTCGAGGCATGCATGGTTGATTTCATCCAACGATAGCTCGATTTTCATATCCATCGTCTTGCAGCCATCGATCAGGCGCTGGCTGTGCTCGGTCAGCTTGAAAATATTGCCGTTGTAGGCGCGCATGCCTTCAAACACGCCGGAGCCGTAATGAAGAGCGTGTGTCAGGAAATGCACTTTTGCATCACGCCATGGGACGAGCTTACCGTTCATCCAGATTTGACCGTCGCGATCGTCGTAGGGGATGAGAGAGCCGGCCATGTCGTATTCCTTTTCGGGGTGCAATTCTGATGGGGTTATCCTATCCTGAAACCTTGTGGGGATACAACTCTAAAATGAAGTTATGAATAATACAAAACCCGCCGAAACCAGTCCTGATAAAAAACCACACATTCTTGTCGTGGACGATGATGAACGCCTGCGTGACTTGCTGCAGCGCTTTTTAGTGGAGCACGGTTTTCTCGTCACGACCGCGATAGATGCCGCCGATGCACGCGAGATTTTAAAGTACCTTGCCTATGACCTCATCATTTGCGATGTCATGATGCCGGGTGAAGATGGTATGGCGCTTACGAAAGCGCTTAAAAAAGGCGGGTTGGCCGCACCCATTCTGCTCCTGACCGCGCTCGGTGAAATTGAATCGCGCATCAGTGGATTTGAGGCGGGAGCCGACGATTATTTGCCGAAGCCTTTCGAGCCGCGCGAACTGCTGCTGCGTATTACCGCCATCCTGCGCCGCATAGCCGCGAAGCCACCGGAGAAGGAAGAAAAAATGCGCCTCGGCAAATGGGCGCTCGACCTTGATCGGGGCGAACTTGTTAGCGGCGATGAACGTGTCGCCCTGACCTCAGTCGAACATACGTTATTGAAGGCGCTGGCAAGTAAAAAGGGCGAAGTCGTCAGCCGCGAGGAACTGGCGGAGCTGTGCCAGATGAATGCAAACGAAAGAACAATTGACGTGCAGGTCACGCGCCTGCGTAAAAAGGTTGAAGAAGACCCGAAACTGCCGCGATTTATCCAGACTGTCCGCGGCAAGGGTTATGTGCTGTGGACCGACGCATGACAGCATTCAAGCGCCTGAAACAGCGATTTTTACCCCGCACGCTCTTCGCGCGCTCGCTGGTCATTCTGGCGACGCCGATTTTTCTGCTGCAGCTAATTGTTGCCTTTATCTTTTTCGACCGCCATTGGGACGCCATGAGCGACAAGCTGGTGGGTGCGCTTGCGGGTGAGATCGATATGCTGACCGAGCGTATTGTGGATGCGAAATCGGATGCAAGCGTGCAGCGTATCATCAAACAGGCGGCCAGCAGCCTCGACCTCGCTGTTACCATCAAGCAGGACGCGGAGAGCATCAAGAAATCGGAATTGTCGTTCCAGACTTTCGCGTGGTTCAGTATCGCGCAAAAGTTGCAGGCAGCCCTAAAAAAGAAACTCGATAAGCCGTTTAGTATCCGTCCTTACGAGAAAGACAAGGTTTTTGAAATCGTGGTGGCGATAGACGCCGTGAAAACTATCCACTTCATCTGCCCTGACCGTCGGATTTACAGCCCCACGACCTATATCTTCGTGCTTTGGCTGATTGGCAGCGCGGCGCTGCTGCTGGTCATTTCCATGATGTTTATGCGCAACCAGATACGTCCGATCATGCGGCTTGCTATCGCTGCCGAAAAATTCGGCAAGGGGCAGGATGTGCCGGATTTCAAGCCGGTCGGGGCGCATGAAGTCCGACAAGCGTCGCGTGCCTTCCTCGAAATGAAGGAGCGCCTCAAGCGCCAGATGGAACAACGCACTGCGATGTTGTCGGGCGTATCCCACGACCTGCGTACGCCACTGACTCGCATGAGACTTGAACTGGCGCTGTCGAAGGACACCAAAGGCGCCGACAACCTTCGTCAGGATATCGACGAAATGGAAAAAATGATCGAGGGTTATTTAACTTTCGCCAAAGGTGAAAGCGATGAAGCGCCCGAGATGGTCGACTTGAAATCTGTCCTTGACCGGATCGTCGGCAAGGTGAAGCGGCAGGGCAACGATGTTCAGGAAACGATGCCGGAAGGCCGCATGATGATACGTCTGCGCCCTGTCGCCATCGAACGCGCGATTTCCAACGTGGTTTCGAATGCCTGCAAATATGCGAAGCATGTCTGGATCAGCGCCTATGAGCAGTCGGAAGCCATCGAGATTTTTGTGGACGATGATGGCCCCGGCATTCCAAATGAATTGCGGGACGAAGTTTTCCGTCCCTTCTTCCGAGTCGAAAAATCCCGCAACAAGAAGACAGGGGGCATTGGTCTGGGGCTTTCCATCGCGCAGGATATCGTGCACGGGCATGGCGGAGAGATTTTTCTCGAAGACAGCAACCGCGGCGGGCTGCGCGTCGTAATAAGACTCCCGCTATGAAAATACGCGGGTTCTCGTTGATCGAACTTTCTATCGTACTGACGATCGCCGGTCTGCTCATGGCGTCTTATCTGCAATATTATACGACTATCCTTCAAAAGCAGCGTTACGACACAACGCGTCAGCGGATGAAAGAAGTGCGTACGGCGTTGAACATCTATTCGGCCACTCATCTTCGCCTGCCTTGTCCTGGTTCTCCGGGCGACAATCCTGACAAGACGCTGCGCAGGCATAGCAAGGGCGGGCTCGCCACGGAAGTTGCGGGAGACCAAGATGATGCCTGTGCTGCTGACGCCGTTCCGCGCCCTGGCGTGTTGGTATTCAAAGGCGCCACGGACAGAAAAGAGGGCAGCGATCAGGTATGGATCGGCGCGCTCCCAATACGCGAATTGCGGCTGGAAGCGGACCAGGGCGTCGACGGCTGGGGAAACCGGTTTACCTATGC
>JAQSWE010000090.1 GCA_029266795.1 Alphaproteobacteria bacterium
TTTAGCTCGGACATCAATTTTTCTGACATCCTTGCGCAACCAACGCATATGAGGCATACCGCCACATAAGTAAGCAGCGGGACATAGAGGGAGCTTTTAGGTCTGACGAGATGTTCCGGCATGGGAACATCTTCAATTAGCGAATATATGACCATAAGAATATTCGGCAGCATGAGGAGCAGCCCAACAAGCAGCATTACGCTCAAAACAAGAAACAAAGTACCAAGCGCATAGCGCATTACTGCCCCTGCGCCACCGTAAAGCCGCGTACGCCGTCGAAGCTGTAGAGGTTTTCGGTCTTGATGACCTCGACGCCCGCTTTCAGGAAAGACTGCAGCAGTTGGATGATCTGTTCATGCGTCACGGGTGCCGTGTCGTTCGCGGGGGTGAAGCGGCAGCGCCAGTGGTCGCCTTGCTCCGATTTCGCGATGGCTTCCGGCCAGACTAATAACCCGCGGCTGTCGATGCTCGAGAGTTTCAGGGAATTGCTCAGCGATTTCACCTGACCGGCGAGTTCCGCCACATTCCCCCTGTCGCGCCAGTCGACGAACACATCGACGCCTTCCAGTTTTTTCAGCCCCCGTTTTGGCATCTGGATATCGGGTAGTTTCATCTGCTTTTCTTCGGATGCCACCATCGCGGGGAAATATTTCGGCAGCTTGCCGAGGCGTTCGATCACCGCATCGGAAAATTCCGTCGTGTTCGCGCGTTTGGCACTCACCTGCGGATTGAAAATCTCGCCGGTATGGATGCCGTCCTCGATCGTGGCGAGCCATGCGTTCTGGATTTTTGCCGCGACTTCCGTCTGGCCCAGATGCTGTAGCATCAGCACCGCCGCGTTCAGCAGGCCAGAGGGGTTCGCAATGTTCTGCCCCGCGATATCGGGGGCGGAGCCGTGCACTGCCTCGAACATCGCGCCATGCTTGCCGATATTGGCCGAACCGCAGAGGCCGACCGAGCCGGAGACTTCCGCCGCGATGTCGGACAAGATATCACCATAAAGGTTTTCGGTGACAACGACGTCAAACAAATGCGGGGCTGCCGCGATTTTCGCCGCGCCGATATCGACGATCATGTGGTTGGCGGTCAGTTCGGGATATTCCTTTGCCACGGTGTCAAAAATGCGGTGGAACAAGCCATCCGTCATTTTCATGATGTTGTCTTTGGAAATGCAGGTGACTTTCTTGCGGCCATGCGCGCGGGCATATTCAAACGCGTAGCGCACGATACGTTCTGATCCGGTGTGCGAAATCAGTTTTAGGCATTGCACGACGTTGTCGGTCTGCTGGTGCTCGATGCCGGCGTATAAATCCTCCTCGTTCTCGCGCACGATCACCATATTCATCACGGGCTGTGTGGTGCGCACATAGGGGTGGTACGAAATGCAGGGGCGCACGTTCGCATACAGTGCCATGGATTTGCGCACGGTTACGTTCAGGCTCTTGAACCCGCCGCCCTGCGGGGTGGAGATGGGGGCCTTCAGGAAGCATTTGGTGCGCTGGATGGATTCCCACGACTTGTCCTCGATGCCCGACATCACGCCGCGCTTGTAGACTTTTTCCCCGATCTCGATCGTCTCGATCTCCAGCTGCGCGCCGGCGGCTTCGAGAATCTTCAGCGTCGCCACCATGATTTCGGGGCCGATGCCGTCGCCATGCGCGACTGTGATAGGGGATTTCTTCGTCATGGTTGTCATAATCCTTTGGAAAAGGGAAGCCGCAGCAGGCGTTTCGCGGGGCCTATTTTTAACACGAGATTATTGTGGCTTAAAGCCTGTCTTTTGCAATAAAATCCGGCGGTATCAAACCGAGGTTGCACATGCTCCCCCAGGAAATTATCCGCAAAAAACGCGACGGGCAGAAACTGTCCGCCGCCGAAATCCATGAATTCATCACCGGCGTCACAGCGAAGAACGTGTCTGAAGGTCAAGTCGCAGCGTTCTGCATGGCAACGCTTTTGAAGGGCATGACGATGGAGGAACGCGTCGCGCTCACCTCCAGCATGGCGAAATCCGGCACGGTCATGGACTGGAAAAGCGAAAACCTGCCCGGCCCGATCCTCGATAAACATTCGACCGGCGGCATCGGCGACAAAGTTTCCCTGATGCTCGCCCCCATCGTTGCGGCCTGCGGCGGTTTCGTGCCGATGCTCTCGGGGCGCGGCCTCGGCCATACGGGCGGCACGCTCGATAAAATGGATGCGATACCGGGCTACGTCTCGCAGCCCGACACGGCATTGTTCCGCAAGACGGTGCGCAGTTCCGGCTGCGCCATCATCGGTGCGACGCCCGACCTTGCGCCCGCCGACCGCATCATCTACTCCATCCGCGACGTGACAGGCACGGTTGAATCGATGGACCTCATCACCGCCTCGATCCTGTCAAAGAAACTCGCGGCGGGGCTCGATGGCCTTGTCATGGACGTCAAATTCGGCACCGGCGCGTTCATGCAAAAATACGACGACGCGAAAGCTTTGGCTGAAAGCATCGTGCATGTGGCAAATGGCGCGGGCCTGCCGACCGTCGGCCTGCTGACGGACATGAATCAAGTGCTGGGCCGCACTGCGGGCAATGCCGTTGAAGTGGTGGAAGCCATCGAATACCTGCAGAATAAAAACATCGATTCACGCCTGCATGAAGTGAACGTGGCGCTCACCGCCGAATTGCTGGTGCTGGGCAAGCTCGCGAAAGATGTCGCCGAGGCGCGCGATAAAATCGAAACGGTCATCAAAAACGGCAAAGCCGCCGAACATTTCGCGAAAATGGTCGCCGAACTGGGCGGCCCCGCCGACTTGATGGACAAACCCGATAAATATTTGAAACGCGCCCCCGTGGTGAAGGATTTCTTCCCCGCGAAAAAAGGCCGCCTCAGCGCCATCGACGCGCGCGCCATCGGCATCGGCATCGTCGAACTCGGCGGCGGCCGCGCGAAACCGACCGACGGCATCGACCACGCGGTCGGCCTGACCAACGTCGCGCAAATCGGCGAGGAAGCAGGGCAGGGGGCGCGGCCGCTCGCGACCATCCATGCCAAGGATGAATCATCGTGGCAAAAAATGGCCGACAGCCTGAACGCCGCCATCACTGTTTCCGAAGTCGCGAACGCACAAGAGCAACTTATCCGCCACAGGATCGCCGCATGAAATTCACCAAAGAAGAAATGAAGGTTTTGACGAAGGTCGCAACGGAAGCGCGCGACAGCGCCTATTGCCCCTATTCGAACCACCCCGTCGGCGTGGCGCTGGTCAGCGATACCGGCGTTGTTTATCCCGGCGCGAATGTCGAAATCGCGCATTACAAGGGCGTCTGCGCCGAAGCCTCCGCCATCTCCGCCATGGTCACGGCGGGGGAGCGCAAAATCGCCGCCGTGGTCGTCATCGGCCCCGCCATGGAATACCTCTGTACGCCCTGCGGCGACTGCCGCCAGCGCCTGCGCGAATTCGCAAGCCCCGGCATGAAGGTATATTTACTGTGGAAAGATGGCAAACTGGGCGCCACGACCGATTTCACCAAGCTGCTGCCCATGTCCTTCGGTCCTGAAAATCTCGCAGAGGTTGGTAGCGGACCCATGAAGAAAAGAAAGAAGGCCAAGAAAAAATAACGCAAGCAGCAGGGTGTTCTAAAAAATAAAAAAGCCGAATGGCACAAACACGTTAAATAGAAAACAAGGAACTATGACTCCCCCGTCCACCGCAGCCGAAATCCGGCGCTCGACCATCATCGCTATCGCCCTCACCATCCTCGCCTACGGCATTTTCAACATCGGCGACGCCATCCTGAAGCTGCTGACGCAGGGTCACCTGCACACGTCGCAGATCATCATCGTCAACTGCTCCTTCATCATCACCTTCGCGGCGATTGGCGGATACCTGAAAGATGGCAAAAAAGCCTTCGTGATGCAGTCGCCGAAGCTGATCTGCATGCGCGCCGTTTTCTCCGCCATCGTGGGCGTGCTGAACGTCATGGCGCTGCCGCATATCAAACTGACCACGTTTTATACCCTCGTCTTCACCTCGCCCTTCTGGGTAGCGCTGCTGGCGGCGTTTTTCCTGAAGGAAAAACTGCAACTCAACCGCGTGCTGGTGATCCTTGCGGGCTTTTCCACCGTTGCCTTCGTCTTCCGTCCCGGTGCGGGTTTGTTCGATAAATGGGCGGTCATGATTTTGGTGGGCGCGTTTTTCTATTCCTGCGGGCTTGTCATCATGCGCAAGATGGGACCGAAGGAAAGCCGCACGATGCTGATTATCGTGGGTTCCGCCGTTTCCATGCTGCTGGTCGTCCCGATGATCCCCGGCAATTTCCGCCCGCTGGAGCTGCATGAATGGGGGTTGTTCGCGCTCATGGGCGTGCTCAGCGCCATATCCGTCAACTGCATCGCCTATGCTTTCCAGACCGCGCCCGCCGCATCGGTGGTCGCGCCGTTTCACTATACGCAGATCGTCTGGGGTGCGCTGCTCGGCTATTACATGTTCGACGAAACGCCGGATGACCGGGTGATTTTAGGTGCCGCCTGCATCATCGCAGCCGGCCTCTACCTCATCTTCAGCGAAACCCGCAAAAAGAAACCGGCGAAAATCAAGCCCATTGACCCCGCCGAATTGCCGGAGCGGGCAGGGCCGACCTAGACATTAAGGTTTAGCGTTTTGCGGAACAAAGCTTTTGGATCGCTTCCATGTTATTCTGGAAGCTGCCGAGGTAGTCGAAGCCGGAAAATTCCTGATTTTGCATTTCCTTCGGTACGTCGCAGGTGGATTTGCCCTTTTTGGTGCGCTTTTCGGCCTTGAGGGTCGCGTAATTGATGTCGAGGGTTTCTTTGTCCTCGGCCTCGCTCATGGTATCGACGGTCTTGTCGGTGGTGCCGATTAGCACAAGGCGGTTATAGGCCTTGTCGTAGCGCCATTTATTCGTGATGTCGAACATCCAGCGCGAACCGCCGAGGTAATTGATGGTCAGGATGCCCTTGTCGCTGATGGCAAGGTGGCCGAGCGGCGAGCCGTCCATCGCGCCCTTCGCCCCGCCGCAATTGATACAGGTCGCGCCGCCGGATTGTGCGAACAGCTTGAATTCCTGTCCCGCCTTGTCGACGCCGAACAGTACCGCAACCGCAGCATTGCCGTCGGATTCCGCATCCTGCGGCTCTTTCATGATAATCACTGCCGCATCCTTGATGCCGTCGCCGTTCAGGTCACCGAACACTTCGTCATGCACCAGCCATTGAGAGAAATCCCGCTTCAGCGCACGATGCAGCGGCGGCAACTGGTTGTCGGGCATTTGCCGCGCCTCCCGTGCCAGCGCGGGGAAGGAACACAACAGCAGGAGCGCGAGGATGACTGTTTTCATGACGCGGCTTATCCGGAGTTAAACTTTGCCTTCGGCTTCGAGGCGGCGGATATTTTTCCATGCCTCGATGAAATATTCCGCGCCCGACCAGACGGTCAGCACCATCGCAAACAGGAAGCCCCATCTGCCGATTTCTTCCGCATAGGGGATCAGGTCGGGGCCGTAGGGGCCGGCGATGAGGAAGCCGATGAACAGCATCTGGATGGTCAGTTTCCACTTCGCTGTCCAGTTGACGCCAATCACGACGTTATAATAGGCCATGAATTCGCGCACGCCGGAGATGAGGATTTCGCGCAGGAAGATGACGATCGCCGGGACGATCCACCAGCCGGTGAGTTGCTGGAAAGCCAGCAGGCACATCAGCGCGACGCCGACCAGCATCTTGTCGGACGAGGAGTCGAGGAATTTGCCGAGCAGCGTTTCCTGCTTCAGCCAGCGCGCGATGCGGCCATCAAGGAAGTCGGAAAGACCGGCAAGCGTAAACAGGATGACGTTCAGCCATGCCGGCCATGAAATGTGTTCACCGCGCCAGATGTAATCCAGCCAGAACAGCAGCACCATCACCGGAATATAGGCGAGGCGGTAATAGCACAGCATGTTGGGAATGCTGAAAATGCCTTTGGGCAGGGCCATTATAATTATTCTTCTTTCTCGTGAAAGAAACCGTAGATTTTCTCGGCCACGGCTTTGCTGATACCGGCCACCTTTTGTAAATCAGCCACCCCCGCCTGCGCAACCCCTTTTGCCGACCCGAAATGCAAAAGCAGGGCTTTCTTGCGTTTTCCGCCGATTCCGGGGATATCGTCCAGCGGGTTCTGGCTGATCGCCGCGCTGCGGCGGGCGCGGTGGGTGGTGATGGCGAATCGGTGCGCCTCGTCGCGCACGCGCTGCATGAAATAAAGAACCGGATCGCCCTGATCGAGGCTCACGGGGTCGCGCCCCTCCACGAAGAAACGTTCGCGCCCCGCATTGCGGTCGGGGCCTTTCGCAATCGACACAACCGGCACGCCCTGCACGCCGAGTTCTGTCAGCACCGTTTGCACCGCCGTCAATTGCCCCTGTCCGCCATCGATCAGCAGCAAGTCGGGCCACTGCCCCTGCGCATCGCCATCTTTCAGCAATGACTGGAAACGGCGCGTCAGCACTTCCTTCATCATGCCGTAATCGTCGCCGGGCGCGACGGGGCCTTTGATATTGAACTTGCGGTAGGAATTTTTGACGAAACCATCCGGCGATGCGACGATCATCGCGCCGACCGCATGGCTGCCGGAAATATGGCTGTTGTCGAAGACCTCGATACGCTCCGGCGGGCCGTCGAGCCCGAAGATTTCGGCGAGGCGCTCGAACACTTCGGCCTGTGACGCCTCGACCGCAATCCGCCGTGCCAGCGCCTCACGCGCATTTTTCGCCGCCATCTCGACAATCTCTTTTTTCGGTCCGCGGGACGGGATCTGGATCGTCACCTTATGCGCCGCTTTCATGCGCAGGGCTTCTTCCATCACCATTTTATCGGGCAGGTCGCAATTGACGATGATTTCGCGCGGCACAGGCTTGTTCGTATAAAACTGGGCGAGGAAGGCAAACAGTATATTGCCCGCCAGCTCGTCCTTTTCCGCGCGCGGAAAATACGACCGCGTACCGAAATTCTGGCCGGAGCGGAAAAAGAATACCTGTACGCAGGTTTGTCCCTTGTCCTGAAAAACGACGTGGAAATCGACATCCTCGATGCTGTCGATATTGATCGACTGGTGCTGTTGGATCTGCGTCAGCACGCGGATGCGGTCGCGGAACAATGCTGCGGTCTCGAAATCCATGCTTTCGCTTGCCTGCTGCATCAGCGCCACGAATTTTTCCTGAATATCTCGGCTCTTCCCAGTCAGGAACTGGCGCGCGAGCTCGACCTGCGCCAGATACTGCTCCTTCGACACGCGCCCGACGCAAGGGGCGGAGCAGCGCTTGATCTGGTATTGCAGGCAGGGGCGTGTGCGGCTCGCGAAGATGCTGTCGGAACAGGTGCGCAACTGGAACGCGCGCTGCAGCACCTCCAGCGATTCATTCACCGCATATCCCGACGCATAGGGGCCGAAATATTCACCCTCTTTGTCTTTGGTGCCGCGATGCTTCGCTAGCTGCGGATATTCATGGCCGCCGGTGATGTGAATGAAGGGAAAAGATTTGTCGTCGCGCAAAAGTATGTTGTAGCGCGGCTTTAATTTCTTGATGAGGTTTGCTTCGAGCAATAACGCTTCGGCTTCGGTATGCGTCGTCGTGAATTCCATCGTCGCCGTCGCCGCGATCATGCGCTGCAAACGGATGGGATGTTTTTCCGGCGTCGTATAGGCGAAGACGCGCTTCTTCAGGCTCTTCGCCTTGCCCACATACAAAACATCGCCAGCGGCGTTCATCATGCGATAAACACCGGGCATCCCCGGAAGCGTTTTCACGAATTCCAGGATCGTTTCGTGGCCTTTGCGTTTTTGCTCATTCATCGTTGATTAATATAGTGTTTTTGGCTCTGGCTGGGGAGGGGTTGGTAAGTGCCTGATATATATGAGGAAAGGTACCCAACCAAAACACGCTAAAAATGACGCCTTTCTTGACCTGAAAAGCCGCAAACTGTAGCGTAGCTGACGATTTCGGCAGGCGTGGCGGAACGGTATACGCAGCGGACTTAAAATCCGCAGGGAGCAATCCCGTAGGGGTTCAAGTCCCCTCGCCTGCACCAATACTTTTGACATTTTTGCTGTATATCCGTAACCGAAGCCGACTTTGGCGAAATTTTCTCCCTATTTTATTGGGTTTTCAGCCCAAATTTACTTACACACTAATTACACACTTCTTTCGCTCGCCTTACGCCTGTAGCCGACTTGGGAGCACCGAAATTTGTGTCCGAAATCCGATTACTGCTGTGCCCTCATTGAACTCATATCTAGCGTCGGCAGCTAGAATGATGTTGGCTTAGATATGTTACTGCGAAGGGGCTACGCCTATTTTTGAGAATGATTACTTTCTCGGTTGTTCAGGATGTGGGCATATGGTTTTTGCGGCATGTTAAGACAAAATGAGCATTTTTTTGACATCTATCAAGAGGCTTCCAGATTGGAAGTAGTTGAATAAGCCTGCAAACCCCGCATTATTATTCCTTCATAAGGAGAACATCTATGACCAAACTTCGCGATATGCTTCCTTGGAATCATCCTTCTGCCATTAACATCCGACGCGGCGAAACCGGCTTTTCGGTCGCCGCTCTGCAAGAGGGCATGAACCGGCTATTCGACCATTTTTATAATGGCATGGAAGTTCGCATGACAGATTGGGAGACTCTTTTGGCGACTACACCAGCCGTTAACGTCACGGAAATGCAGGATGCCTTCAAAGTCGAAGCCGCGCTTCCCGGCATCGATGCTAAAGACGTCAAGGTTGAAACTGTCGCGGGCACCCTTACAATTAGTGGCGAACGCCGCGAGGAAATGAAAGAAGAAAAGCCCGGCAGCTACCTGCGCCAGGAAATTTCCTACGGCTCATTCGTGCGTAATGTGGCGCTTCCCGAAACTGCCGACGGCGGCAAGGCCAAAGCTGAGTTCCGGAACGGCATTCTCACGGTTACCGTGCCGAAAAAAGCCGGGAAATCAATAGCTCGCTATCTCGTCGGGATAGGAAACTATAGTAGTTGCCTTTATATTGAGTTTTATCTTTCCAGGAGAAAGCATGCGCCTGTTTGAAAGTGAGAGCCAAAGGTGGGTTTTCATCGGCTTTGCCTCTTTCATCGTGTTTCTCGCAATGCTCTCTATGGTGACGGCAGCAGACCGGCACAACAATCAAGCGAAGCAGGATGCCCTGCCTATTCTTCTGTATCATCAGGTTGTTAATAACGATTCCGGGGCTTCCGCCACGGTCATCAGCGCTGCGACTTTTGATAGGCAAATGAAGCACCTCGTCGACAATGGCTTTACCGCTTTGTCAATGGAGGAGGTTATACAGTTTATGGAAGGCCGTGTCTTTCCAGGCAAAGTGGTCGCTATACATTTTGATGACAGCTGGCGCTCCCAGCGTTTAGCCATTAAAATTCTTGAGAAATACAAATTAAAGGCATCCTTCTTTGTGATCGTAAGTGAAATCAGCGCCGGTTCGGCGCATCTCGCATGGAGCGATCTGAAAGGGCTCATTAAAAACCCGCTTTTCGGCGTGTATTCACATACTTTGAACCACCCATGGAAGAAAGGGGCAACACTTGAAGATATGGTTTCCGACGAAGCTTCGATGGAGAAAACGGCTTTGGCATGGCGTGAATTGGTTAAATCGCGTACCGCGCTGGAGAACGAACTGGGGGTAACGATTCCATACTTGGCTTGGCCAGCTGATATATACAACAATCGCCTGATAGAGCTTGCCAGAAAGGCCGGATACCAAGCCCTGCTGACCGCTAATGCCGGCCTCAATAGGCCAGGGGGGGATATCTACCGCATCTTCCGCACGCCAGTAGATGGTCGCTGTACGCTTGAGTCGGTTTCAGAAATTTTGGAAACTGGACGGTCTCCGGATTGTTCTGGACGAAAAGTTTTGTGAATAGCCAATATTCCCAACAGTATCTTCAAGAACATTATTGTGAATTAGGGAAGAGGCGCAACCTTATGATTAAGATTGCTCCGGTGATGTTTGAGAATCAAAGATGAGGTCATAAACGCTTCTTATTTTTTCAGTCATAGACTTTCTGGCTGTATTGCCTGGATCTTCCCCTTCCAGCCATTGAAAGGCCAATAGCACTTCTTCCCTCGTGGCGCCTGTATTCTGTATAGCCATGATCAGGTCATCATCTGAAGGGCCTAAGATATTTCTGATTTCACTGACCGAGGCGCAGACGGGTTTCTTCGTTTGCATGATTTGTTCCTTGTTACAGCCATATGACTTCGGTCAGATGGTCCTCGATTTCATCCTCGGTGATTTTCTGTACATCTTTTGGCATGGCCGCGCAGACGCGCGCGTGGACTTTTTTGTCCAGCAGGGGATGGAGAAATTTAAGCGCTTGGGGATCAGCAATGATGGCAATGCGATCAAAAGCCTCTTCTTCCACTGCCTCAGCCAGCCAGACAGCGAGATCTTGAAGAAAAAGTTCGTCGTCCTGTTCACCGCTCGGGGCTGGAAGTGAACAATGCAGGCATTCCTCAGGTATGCGCTCGACCCCCGTTGGCGTCTTTTGGTATACATGTGCTTGGCGGTGGTGTGCTACAACGATCCAGTGGCGCAGTATCAAATCTGCATTGCCTGACTGAGATGACTTTCTTTTTGATGCAGGTTTTATGGATTTTGTTTTATTAATCGAATGTCGCGTGGTCATGACAATGTTCCTTCAATCCCGGTGATGAAATAATAACTGCATTGGAGTTGAAAGGAGCAAGGAGAGTCTTGACGAATATCAAATATCTAGAAGCGGTTCCAAAAAATATTTTCCCCTTATAACCTACGAAAAACAACCAAGAGAAATGTGCTTCCAGTATTACTTGTCACAACTGCGGAAGTCCTCGCAAGCACGGCAACTTTCGCGCTGTTTCTCAAGGCTATTCCGAAATCCTTCCGCATCTCCATATTCGAGGAATTCGAAGTATCGATCATGCGGATGTTTCATTTTACGGGCATGCTTGATCGGACACCAGTATTGCTCTGTCCTGCTCGCTATTTCTTGGACATAGGAAACAACTCCGTTCGCATATTCACAATACATGCAGTTCACTTTTTCGATTAAGTTCAGATAAACGAGATACTTACGATCCATTATAACAAATTCACTACGCTTGACGCGTGGAATTCCGTATACGCGGAAGCATGTTTGCTGATAAAGAGTAGCGAAAACGTCCATGAAGAAGATTG
>JAQSWE010000091.1 GCA_029266795.1 Alphaproteobacteria bacterium
CGGTGATACCCGCGTACCGACTGTCAGAGGATAATCCTGTGAACATACTCGCGTCAGACCTGCTTCAGAACTACCTGCCGATCGTCATCTTCCTCGGCATTGCGACGGGGCTTGCCTGCGTCATCGTTCTGGCATCGTTTATCGTGTCCAAACAGAAACCCGACAGCGAAAAGCTTTCACCCTATGAATGCGGCTTCGAGGCATTCGACGATGCCCGCTCCAAATTCGACGTACGTTTCTATCTCGTATCCATCCTGTTCATCATCTTCGATCTTGAAGTGGCGTTCCTTTTCCCTTGGGCGATTACGCTCGGAAAGATCGGCGTTTACGGCTTCTGGTCGATGATGACATTCCTCGGCGTGCTGACGATCGGTTTCATTTACGAGTGGCGCAAAGGCGCCCTGGATTGGGAGTAAGCTTTGGCAAACAACATGCAACCCATACCGCCGGGACCCGCGCAGGACGCGCTCGTGAACGCCGCGACGCAGGAATTGAACGACAAGGGCTTCCTGCTTTCCAACGTCGATAACCTGCTGGACTGGGCGCGCCGCGGATCGCTGTGGCCCATGACATTCGGTTTGGCCTGCTGCGGCGTGGAGATGATCCACAGCTATATGAGCCGCTACGACCTCGACCGTTTCGGCGTCATTCCGCGCCCAAGCCCGCGTCAGTCCGATGTGATGATTGTGGCAGGCACGCTCTGCAATAAAATGGCACCCGCGCTGCGCAAGGTCTATGACCAGATGGCGGAGCCGCGTTGGGTGATCTCCATGGGTTCCTGTGCCAATGGCGGCGGGTATTACCATTATTCCTATTCCGTCGTGCGCGGCTGCGACCGCATCGTGCCGGTCGATATTTACATCCCGGGGTGCCCGCCGACCGCCGAGGCGCTGGTCTATGGCATCCTGCAGTTGCAGAAAAAAATTGCACGTGAAGACACAAGGCTGGTGCGCTGATGTCAGTAGAAGACCTTCCCTCACTCGGCGTTTACATCGAAGACACCATGCAGCCCGCGATCCTGAAGAAGGAAATGGTGCATGGCGAGCTTATGTTCACCATCAAGCGTGAATCCCTCAAGCGCTTCATTTCGTTTCTGCTGAACGATGCCAACTGCGAATTCAAGCAACTGTCGGATATCTGCGGCGCGGATTACCCTGACCGCGACGAGCGTTTCGATGTCGTTTACAACCTGCTCAGCCTCAAGCACAATTTCCGCATCCGCGTGAAGCTGCGTGCGTCTGAAAATACACCGGTTGATTCTATCACCAGCCTTTACAGCGCCGCCAACTGGTTCGAGCGCGAAGTCTGGGACATGTATGGCATTTTCTTTAACGACCATCCCGATCTGCGCCGCATTCTGACGGATTACGGTTTTGAAGGCCACCCATTGCGCAAAGACTTCCCGCTGACAGGTTTCGTCGAACTGCGCTACGACGAAACGCAGAAGCGCGTGGTGTACGAGCCCGTGAAGCTGCAGCAGGACTTCCGCAATTTTGATTTCGTTTCCCCGTGGGAAGGCATGACGACCATGCAACTGCCCGGTGACGAAAAAGCCCGCAAGCCGAAAATCGGCGCGGATCTTCCTGCGCTGGACGAGAAAGAGAAGAAAATCGGATGAGCGACAGCAACGAAAACAAGATCCGCCCTTATACGATGAACTTCGGTCCGCAGCACCCTGCGGCGCACGGCGTGTTGCGCCTCGTGCTGGAAATGGACGGGGAGATTGTCGAGCGTGCCGATCCGCATATCGGCCTGCTGCATCGCGGCACCGAGAAGCTGATCGAATACAAAACCTATATGCAGGCGGTGCCGTATTTCGACCGCCTCGATTACGTCGCGCCGATGAATCAGGAACATGCCTTTGCGCTCGCCGTTGAAAAGCTGTTGAAGATCAAGGCACCGCCCCGCGCGCAATATATCCGCGTCTTGTTCGCCGAAATGACGCGCGTTATCAACCACATCCTGAATATCACGACCTACGCGCTGGACGTCGGCGCGCTCACCCCTGCGCTTTGGGGCTTTGAAGAACGCGAAATCGGGATGGAATTCTACGAGCGCGTCTGCGGCGCGCGCCTTCACGCCAACTATTTCCGTCCGGGGGGCGTGGCGCAGGATATGCCCGCCGGTTTGGCGGATGATATGTATGCCTGGGCCGGCAGCGTCCAGAAATTCATCGACGACATGGAAAGCCTGCTAACGAACAACCGCATCTTCAAGCAGCGCACCGTCGATATCGGCATTGTGACGAAGAAAGAAGCGCTCGACTGGGGTTTCTCCGGCCCGATGCTGCGTGCCTCCGGCGTGCCGTGGGATCTGCGCAAGTCGCAGCCCTATGATGTTTACGGCGAAATGAATTTCGACATCCCGACCGGCACGACAGGCGACTGCTATGCACGCTACCTTGTTCGCGTTGAGGAAATGCGCCAGTCCTGCAAGATCATGAAGCAGGCAATCGAGAAAATGCCGCGCGGTCCTGTGTCCTCCGACGACGGCAAAGTCACGCCACCCAGCCGCGCCGAGATGAAAAACTCGATGGAAGCGCTGATCCACCACTTCAAGCTTTATACCGAGGGCTATCACGTGCCCGCGGGCGAAACTTATACCGCCGTCGAAGCGCCCAAAGGCGAATTCGGCGTTTACCTCGTGGCCGACGGCACCAACAAGCCGTATCGCTGCCACATCCGCGCGCCGGGATTTGCGCACCTGCAGGGCATGGACTTCATGTCGAAAGGCCACATGCTGGCCGATGCGGTCGCAATCATCGGTTCGATGGACATCGTGTTCGGGGAGATTGACCGCTAATGGCACACGCGCAAAAAGTAAAATTCGAGCAGCCCAAGGAATTCAAGTTCTCGCCCGAGAACATGAAACTGGTCGAACATCATATCGCCAAGTATCCAAAAGGCCGTCAGGCGAGCGCAGTGATGCCCTTGCTGGATCTCGTGCAGAAGCAGCACGACAACTGGATTCCGGAAGCCGCTATGCAAGAAATCGCGCGCCTGCTAGACATGCCGCGGATCAAGGTGTTCGAGGTCGCGACCTTCTACACGATGTATAACCTTGCGCCCAAGGGCAAGCACCACCTGCAATTCTGCACGACAACGCCGTGCTGGCTCGCCGGTTCCGGCGAAGTCGTGAAGGCATGCGAAAAGCATCTCGGCATCAAGCTGGGCGAAACGACGCCTGACAACATGTTCACGATCACCGATGTCGAATGCCTTGGTGCCTGCGTCAATGCTCCCGTCATCCAGCGTAACGGCGATGATTTTTATGAAGATCTGACGCCGGAAAATGTGATCGGCGTCCTCGACGGGCTGAAGTCTGGCAAGGAAGTGCCGAAAGGCTCGCGCACGGGTCGTCTGACATCGCTCGGCGTGCAGGGCGCGACCTGCCTCACGGATATCGCCAAAAAGACCGGCAACAAAGTCGCAGGCGAGGGGAAGAAGTAATGCTCGACGATAAGGACAGGATCTTCACGAACCTCTACGGCTGGCTGGGCGCTGATTTGAAATCGGCGCAGGAGCGGGGCAACTGGTCCGGCACCAAGGACATTCTCGCCAAGGGCCGCGACTGGATCATCGAGGAAGTCAAGAAATCGGAACTGCGCGGCCGCGGCGGCGCGGGCTTCCCGACCGGCATGAAATGGTCTTTCATGCCGAAAGAAAGCAAAGACGGCCGCCCCAGCTACCTCGTCATTAACGCGGATGAATCCGAACCCGGCACCTGCAAGGACCGCGACATCATCCGCCACGAGCCGCATACGATCATCGAAGGCGCGCTGATCGCGTCCTTCGCCATGAATTCGCATGCCTGCTACATATATATACGCGGCGAGTTCTATCACGAGGCTGTCGCGCTGCAAAAAGCGATCGATGAAGCCTATGACGCTGGTCTCGTCGGCAAGAATGCCTGCGGCTCCGGCTGGGAATTCGATATTTATCTGCATCGCGGGGCAGGGGCCTATATCTGCGGCGAAGAAACCGCGCTGCTGAACTCGCTCGAAGGCAAAAAAGGCTTCCCGCGTAACAAGCCGCCGTTCCCGGCGGGTGCGGGTCTTTATGCCTGCCCGACGACCGTCAATAACATCGAAACCATCGCCGTCGTGCCTGAAATCCTGCGCCGCGGCGCATCGTGGTTCGCGGGCATCGGTAACGAGAAAAACCGCGGCACGAAAGTGTTCTGCATCTCCGGCCACGTCAACAACCCCTGCAACGTCGAAGAAGCCATGAGCATCCCGCTCAAGGAGTTGATCGAAAAGCATGGCGGCGGCGTGCGCGGCGGGTGGGACAACCTGCTGGCAGTCATTCCCGGCGGTTCATCGACCCGCCTGCTGCCGAAAGACCTGTGCGAAACGGTGCTGATGGATTTTGACTCGCTCCGCGCTGTCAATTCCAGCCTTGGCACCGCCGCCGTGATCGTGATGGATAAATCGACCGATATCGTTTACGCAATCGCGCGCCTTGCTCGGTTCTACTGGCACGAGTCTTGCGGCCAGTGCACGCCCTGCCGCGAAGGCACGGGCTGGATGTACCGCATCATGCAACGCATGGTGAAGGGCGAGGCGAATATCGAGGAAATCGATATGCTGCTCGATATCGGCTCGGAAATCGAAGGCCACACCATCTGCGCGCATGGGGACGCTTCCGCTTGGCCCATCCAAGGGTTGATCAAGCATTTCCGCCCTGAAATGGAACGCCGCATTCTCGAATACCGCAAGAGGATTGCAGCGTGAAAAAAGCTTCCCAAAAAATGAGCAAGCTCGACGAAACACGCACGGTTAGCGTGGCGATTTCGTGTCCGATGGAGAGGGTTTATAAATTCCTCTCCGCTCCCGCGAATTTCCCGCAATGGGCGAGCGGGTTGTGCACCGAGATTAACAAGAAGAATGGCGGTTGGGTTGCCAAGACTCCCCATGGTCCGGCCAAAATCGAATTCACCAAGAAAAATACGTTCGGCATTTTGGACCACACGGTCACGATGGGCCGGAACAAGGTGTATGTGCCGATGCGCGTGCTGCCCAACAACAAGGGCTGCGAAGTGACGCTGACGATCTACCGCAATAAAATGACCGACAGCCGTTTCAAGGAAGACATCGGCTGGGTCGAGCGCGACTTGGATGCTTTGAAAGACCTGCTGGAACAAACCGCGGGCAAGGGGGATGCCAATGCCTAAACTGACAATCGACGGTATGGAAGTCACAGTCGAACCTGGCACCTCCATCATTCAGGCGGCGGAGCAACTCGGCATCGAAATCCCGCGTTTCTGCTATCACGACAAGCTGTCCGTGCCGGCCAACTGCCGCATGTGCCTTGTCGAAGTCGAAAAATCGCCGAAGCCCGTCGCGTCCTGCGCGATGCCCTGCGCGGAAGACATGAAGGTGCATACGAATTCGCCGCAGGCGCAAAAGGCGCGCAAGGGCGTGATCGAGATGCTGCTTATCAACCACCCGCTGGATTGCCCGATTTGCGACCAAGGCGGCGAATGCGACCTGCAGGATCAAACGGTTGCCTTCGGCTTCGACCGTTCCCGCTACCGCGAGGAAAAGCGCGCGGTGAAGGACAAAGACCTCGGCCCCCTGATCAAAACCACCATGACCCGCTGCATCCATTGCACGCGCTGCGTTCGCTTCGGCGACGAAATCGCCGGCATCGACGAAATGGGCGTGCTGAACCGCGGCGAACACCTTGAAATCGGCACCTATGTGCAGCAGATGGTGACGTCGGAGCTGTCCGGCAACATCATCGACATCTGCCCCGTCGGCGCGCTGACCTCGAAGCCCTATGAATTTACCGCACGCCCGTGGGAACTCCGCAAGGTCGAAAGCATCGACGTGTCTGATGCGGTTGGATCAAATATCCGCATCGATACCCGCAGCGGCGCTGTGCTGCGTGTGCTGCCCCGCCTGCATGAAGGCGTGAACGAGGAATGGATTTCCGACAAAGCGCGTTTCTGCATCGACGGCCTGAAAAACCAGCGTCTCGACCGCCCCTATGTGCGCGTGAATGGCAAGCTGGAACCCGCAAGCTGGAACCAGGCTTTCGCAGAGATCACCGAAAAACTCGCCAATGCCGACGGCAAGAAAATCGGCGCCGTCGCCGGCGACCTCGCGGATTGTGAGTCTATGGCGGCGCTGAAAGATTTGCTGGCGGCTTATGGTTCCAAAAATCTCGAATGCCGTCAGGATGGCGCGCAGTTCGATGTGTCGCAGGCTTGCGGCTGGCGCTTCAACACCACGATTGCGGGCATTGAAAACGCCGATGTTATTCTGCTCGTCGGCACCAATCCGCGCCACGAAGCGGCGTTGGTCAACGCCCGCATCCGTAAGACATGGCTGGCGAAGCGCATCAAGATTGGTGTGATCGGCCAGCAGGTTGATTTGAACTACCCGGTGAAATATCTCGGTGCCGGCCCCGAAACGCTGGCGGAACTCGCAAGCGGAAAGGGTGCATTCGCCGAAATTCTTTCAAAAGCGCAGAACCCGATGATCATCGTGGGGCAGGGTGCGCTCAGCCGCGATGACGGTATGGAAATCCATGCGCTCGTACGTGCTGTTGCCGAGAAATTCAACATGGTGAAAGAGGGCTGGAACGGCTTCAACGTGCTGCACACGCAAGCGAGCCGCGTTGGCGCGCTCGAGCTTGGGTTTGTCGGCGGCGACCTCGAGAAAATGTTGAAGGGCGATGTGCTCTATCTGCTCGGCGCGGATGAAATTCCTGTTGGCAGCATCGGCAAAGATAACTTCGTCATTTATCAGGGCCATCATGGCGATGCAGCTGCCGCCCGCGCCGATGTGATTTTGCCGGGTGCCGCCTACACTGAGAAAAACGCCACCTATGTGAACGTCGAAGGGCGTGCGCAGCAGGCAAAACAGGCGATCTTCCCGCCGGGTGAAGCACGAGAAGACTGGAAAATCATCCGTGCGCTGTCGGAGGCTGTCGGCAAGACACTTCCCTATGACGATATCGCGCAACTGCGCGCACGTATGGCGAAGGCAAACCCGGTATTCGCTAATATCGACACGGTGCAGCCGGCTGCATGGAAACCTTTCGGCAAAGACGGCAAACATGATGCCGCGCCGTTCTCGCTTGTCATCAGCAATTTCTATATGACCGATGTCATCTCCCGCGCGTCGCGCGTGATGGAAGAATGCACGGCGGCGTTCCTGAACGGCACTAAAGAAAAGACGGGTACCCATGGATAATATTCTTAACGATCCGTTTGTTGTCACCTATGTCATGCCGGTGTTGCTGATCGCCGGCAAGATCGGCCTGTTCGTTGGCCCGCTGATTATCGCGATGGCATACCTGACCTATGCGGAACGCAAGGTTCTGGCCGCTATGCAAATGCGCCAAGGCCCGATGATGGTGGGTCCCTTCGGCCTACTGCAGCCGATCGCCGACGGCTTGAAACTGCTCGGCAAGGAAACGATCATTCCCTCCGGCGCGAACCGCGGCGTGTTCGTAATGGCGCCGATGCTAACCTTCATGCTCAGCCTTGTGGCTTGGGCGGTAATCCCTGTCAATGCAGGCTGGGTGATTGCGGATATCAACGTGGGTGTGCTGTACCTGTTCGCGATTTCGTCGCTGGGTGTTTACGGGATCCTGATGGCGGGCTGGGCGTCGAACTCGCGCTATGCCTTCCTCGGCGGTCTGCGTTCTGCCGCGCAGATGGTTTCGTATGAAGTCTCGATGGGCTTCGTGATCGTGGCTGTGCTGCTGACGACGGGTTCCCTCAACCTGACCGCACTTGTGGACGCAGAGCGTCCTTTCTGGGTGACGCTGCTGTTGTTCCCGATGTTCATTATCTTCGTCATTTCGGCGCTGGCCGAAACCAACCGCGCGCCGTTTGACCTGCCGGAAGGCGAGTCCGAACTTGTCGGCGGTTATAACGTCGAATATTCCTCCATGACCTTCGCCCTGTTCTTCCTTGGCGAATACATGAACATGATCCTGATGAGCGGGATGACGACAGTGCTGTTCCTTGGCGGCTGGCATCCGCCCTTCGACATCGAATTCCTCAGCATTATCCCCGGCTTTATCTGGTTCGCGCTGAAGGTGTCGTTCGTGCTGTTCGTGTTCATCTGGACGCGCGCTACTCTTCCGCGCTTCCGTTATGACCAGCTGATGCGCCTTGGCTGGAAAATCTTCCTGCCTTTCACGCTGCTCTGGGTGGTGCTGATCGCGGGCGTGCTTCTTTATAATAAAGCGCTGCCCGGCATGGAGAATGCGGCGGTTGCTTCTCCTGTTGCCGTCAGCGCTCCTGCGGCATCTGAAACAGTACCGCAAGGAACCGTGACGATCGAAACCGCCGCGCCAGAGGCTGCACCCGCTGCCACCGAAGAAGCGCCGAAAGCGGAGGAGAAAGAATAATGTCGTTCCTCTCGAAAACAGCTAACTCATTCCTGCTGGTAGAAATTGTGAAGGGCTTTGCCCTTACTTTCAGCTATATCTTCCGGCCCAAGGTCACGCTGAACTACCCCTTCGAAAAAGGGCCGATCAGCCCGCGCTTCCGCGGCGAACATGCGCTGCGTCGCTACCCGAACGGCGAAGAACGCTGCATCGCATGCAAATTGTGCGAGGCCATTTGCCCTGCGCTGGCGATCACCATCGAGGCGGAGCCCCGCGACGACGGCAGCCGCCGCACGACGCGCTATGATATCGACATGACGAAATGCATCTATTGCGGCTTGTGCCAGGAAGCATGCCCGGTCGATGCCATCGTCGAAGGCCCCAATTTCGAATACGCGACCGAAACGCGCGAGGAGCTTTACTACAACAAGGAAAAGCTGCTGGCGAATGGCGACCGTTGGGAAGCGCAGCTTGCCGCGAATATCGAGGCCGACGCGCCCTACAGATAAGGAACCGAGAGATGATTGAGG
>JAQSWE010000092.1 GCA_029266795.1 Alphaproteobacteria bacterium
TCGGCAGGCTTCCTGTGGAAAAGCTGGAGGCGTTGCGTGCGATGGTGGTCAAGGCACGCGGCACGAACCCGGGCGGCTATAAACGCTGCGCCTCGAATACCGGCCTTGAATATGGCGTTGTCGAATTCACGGATGGGGGATCGGCGCTGAAGTCATACACCTGCGGCACCGGCGACGGCGATTTCCCCGCCCTGTTTAATGCGGTAAAAGAACTGCTTTAAATAAGCTCTGGCGATTTGATCCAGGTCTTCATGATGCGCTGGACGTCGAAATCCTTCAACTGGTCGAAATTCTTGAGTGCCAGCGCCAGCTCGCGCTGGTCGACGATTTTTTCGCCCGTGCGGATGCCGCGCGACAGCAGGAACAGCGATGCGAATTCCGATTTCATCATGCCGGTATAGCGGCAGGCGACGACGAATGGTTTACCGGCGTCTTTCTGGATCAGCTTGATGACGTGTTCAGGCTCGAGACCGACTTTTTCCGCAAACAGAGACAGGAAGAAACCGATCTGCCCGCGGCGGAGCGTCTTGATCATGAGGTCAGCTGTCACTTCCTTGCGCTCGTTGAAGCGGCGCGCGAGCGTCTTCATTTCCGGCGTGGCGTTGCGCAGCCCCTTCGCCTCGTTACTAAGCTCGTGGATCAGGTCCTCGATCGCATGATCGATGACATGCTCCGGCAGGTCGAATTTCGCGGAGATTTCCTTGCGCAAAGCTTCCGATACGACCATATACAGGTCGATCGCGACTTCGGCATCGATCTCCGGCCGGCGCAGCAGGGGCGCCTGCAGTTCTTCAGATTTAAGCGAGAATTTCACGAGTTTCTTCATCGAGCTGCGCTGCAAATTCACGCGCTGGTTATCGATGAGGTTGAGCACGGTGCCGGTATCGCCGGTGTCGATCAGACGGTCGGCAACCACAGGACTGACGCTGTCGCGCTGGGCGATGGTGCGCCAATGGTCCTGCCCCTTCGACGTGATGATATAAATCAGGTCGACATCATTCAGCACGGGGCTGTGCATCAGCACATGGCGCGCGATGTTAATCTGGTCATTCGCGAGATAGACGATCAACTCCGGCGGAATATTCGCCTGCACGGCAAGACGCTCCGACAGCGCCTCGCGCAAATCTGTTTCAGCCTGACGAACAAGGTTCAGGAGTATGTCGCCGGCAAGGTCTTTTTCCGAGTCGTTGAGTGTGCGTTCGTCAAAAAAGTTAGCGACGGCCTTTGCCAGTTTCTGGCGACCCGCCTCTGACGTATCTTGAGCACATTCCAAAAGCGCTTGTGGATCCAAGATATTTACCCTCTCCCCGGATGTTGTGGAAGCCATCCCCACGTAACCCCTCTTATTCCCCTGCAGCATCACCGCACCTCCCAAGCACGGCATTATTACCGGAGAAATTTACACCTTCATCCAGTGTATCTGCTTTATGTTAACCCATGATTAAAAATGCCTTAAATTGTTGGTATCAGGGGATTAATTACTTGCCTGAGTCAGACAATATCACGCACAGCGATTCCCGATGCGGTACAGAATTTGCGTTTTAAGAGAATTTTAAGACTCGCCTGATACTATGGAAGGTAATTTAGAGGAGTACACAACTCTTGGTCGATGCGGTAGGCACAGGCCCCAGTCCGGCACAAATCCAGCAGCAGGCGAATATCGCCCAGCAGCAGCAGGAAGCGCGCGCGCGCAACGAGCAGACGCAGCCACGCGAAGCCCCCGCCGCCAGCAGCCAGAATTCAAACAACCAGCGCAGCCTTCAGGCGCGTGACGACCAGAAAAGAAACCAGGAATTGGCTTTCGAGCAAAAGGAAGAAGCGCGCGCCACCGAAAAACGGAACGATAACAGGCGCGGTCAGTACCTCGACCTTATCGCATAAAGTTTGGGAGAGTGACGCTACGTCAAAAAAGCCCTCGCGCAAGCGGGGGCTTTTTCATGTTCACAGTTTCAGAAGCTTGCCGAGTGCCTGTTTATACACGCTGTAAATTTTCGGCAGCGCGCGCAGATCGGCGGTTTCATTGGCGGCATGCACGCCCGACGCAGGCACGCCGTAGCCTGCCGTCACCGCGATGCCCTGCTTGGCAAGGAAGTTGCCGATATTGGAGGGACCGGATACAACCTCCCTCACCTCTTGTCCCGTTATTTCTTTTATCGCGGCGCGCAGCGCCTGCCGCATTTCGGACGATGCGGGTGTCAGGAACGGCGGTTCAGCAGAAATTTTCGTCACGCGAGTCGCGCGCGCTTCCGGCACTTTATTTTTCCGGTCGTTCTTGGCGACGATTCCGCGGATATGTTTATCCGCAGCCGCCTCGTTGAACGCAGGTGTCAGTCGCATATCGACTTTTACAACGGCCTTAGACGGGACGACGGCATAACCATCGCCGCCGGATACCTCCGTCACTGTTAGCTTCGGCTGTTTTTGGAATTCGTCATCCTGCGCAAAGGGCAGTTTCTTCGTCAATGCCTGAACGATCGAAGCCAGTCGCAGCAGCGCATTATCCTCCGCAGGTGCCGAAGCGCCGCTATGGGCTGCCTTGCCGGTCAGTTCGATTTCATAGCGCGAAAAGCCGCGTGAACCGACAACGACTTGGTCATCGCCCGGATAGCCGATCATGATACCGTCCGGTTTATACCCTGCCGCCAGCGCCGCCTTGATGCCGCCGAAATTGCCGGTATGTTCGTCCGCGTCCAAAATCAGCAGCAGACTGCCATGCATATCTTTTTGCAGCACCTGCATTTCAGACGCCAGATGCGTGAACATTGCTGCGGCGAGTTTGGAATCCGCCGCACCACGGCCCCGCAACTGCCCGTCTTTCACATCACCTGAAAACGGGTCGCTGGTCCATTGCGTCTTGTTGCCGACGGGCGCGGTGTCGAGCGTCGCATTCACCGCCCATGTCTTGCCGGGATGCGCGCCTTCTATTTTCGCGACCAGCGCGACGTCGTTGCCTTGTGAATCTTTCAGCGTTTCAAATTCCAGACCCATGCCGCGCGCAAAATCACGTGTGAGCTGCAGCACACTATCCGGCGCGTCGATGCCGCCTTGGCTGGGCGTTTGTACCAGCTGTTGTGCAAGCTTCGTGATGGAATCGATATTCGCGGCCATGGGCTGTTTTCCTTTGAAATCGGCTCATCATGCCCAAGCTTGCGCAATATGTCAAATAGATCACATCAGATTGAAATATATGGGTTATTCCCAGCCCGTTTGACAGGATATGGGTACTATAATACCCTTAACATATCAACAACTCGGCAGGATTGTATGAACCCTTTCAACTGGCTCTCGAATACCCTGATCTACGCTTTCACCGATGCCGCGCACAAACCGCATCACACGCCGACACGGGAAGAAGAACAGGAAAAGTTTTTCGACGCCATTGAAAAGGAAGACCTGACCGAGCTGAACCGCATCGCGGCAAAATACCCCAAAGACTTCCTGAACTGGAAAAGCAACGACGGCCATTCCCCCATGCGCCATGCGCAGGAATGGAACAGCTTTCAGGCCTTCGTGCAGCTGGCCGGCATAGGCGGCGACCGCCATGAAGACTACGGCAACGGCTGGACGCCGCTGACACTTGCGCTGTCGCGCAGACACGGCCCCTTCGTCGATTACCTGATCGACGGCAATGCCGAAACGCTCAACAAAATCGCAACCGATGGAGAACATAGCTATACCCCGCTACACCTTGCGGTGCTGATGGGCGATGAGGACCGCCTGCTGGCGCTGATCGAGCGCGGTGCGGATACCACCATTAAGGCCAAGCCTGGCAAGGAAGAAATCACCGCCGAAGAACTGGCCATACAGCGCCGCGAAAAGAACCTGACGGAAATGCTGCACCTCGCCCCCCAGATCGTCGCCAACCGCGAAGCGGAGTTCAAGAAAATGGCAGAGATCGGGAAAGCCAATGCCTATGTGCCGAAGCCGGAGGAACCCTTGCAAAGCCCCTTCCGAGGTGTGCCCCAGCCGAAGGCTGCATAAATACCCTTTTCCGCCGTGAACAGTCCTGCCATCCTAAGCGTTAGCGTGACGCATGAATGGGGAGAGATGCCATGGCCGATGAACGCACAACCGTCCGCGTGACGCGCGGTTTTCTTGCAAAACCTGAAAAGGTCTATGACGCATGGCTGACCCCCGCCATCGCGACGAAATTCCTGTTCTCCACGCCCGACGGCGAAATGCAAAAAGTAGAAATCGATGCGAAGGAAGGCGGCACCTTCACCGTCATCGAAAAGCGCAAGGGGGAAGATGTCGAGCATACCGGCACCTACCAAAAACTGCAGCGCCCCGACCGCATCATCTTCACGTTCAAGGTGCCTAAATATTCAGCCGAAGAAACCCGCATCACGCTTGAATTCACCCCCGACGGCAACGGCAGTCAGATCACGCTGACGCATGAAGGCGTCCTGCCCGACTATGCCGAGAAGACGGAGAATGGCTGGACGAAAATGCTGAACGGCCTTGCGGCTGTCGTGATGGACTGATTACGGCGTTTGCGGCCCTGTCACCACATTGCGGATCTTGCTGGTATCGAGCGCAGGCGCTTGCGGGTTTTCGTATGAGAAACCATTGCCGCGCCAGAGGCCATCGGCGACCGACTGATACACGCGGATCGCAAGACCCGCCGCCTGTTTGTCGGATGACAGCTTGAACGCCTTGCGGATTTTTTCGATCGCGTCTGCTTCGTATTTCGGGACCACAACATCGACATTGCCGGTCAGGTAATCAACGCGGTCTTTTTTGCGGGCGAGGTCTTGCGCCAGTTTCACGTCGAGGAAATCATCGGGGCCGTGCCATGCGCTGCCGGTCTGCACGCGCTCGCCCTGCTTCAGCGGCGCAACCAAACCCGCGGTGAATTCCACAGCCTCTTTCAACACCGCTTTCACTTTGCGGTTGGGGCGCGCACCGGCAGCCACATTGAATTTCTCGGCGACCGAGAGGGCGCGGGCGTAATCGCCTTTGCGGATTTGAACGGAGGGTTTCGACATGGCACACCTTTATTGTTTTGATTTGCCCGCATTCTGCTACGGCCAGCGAATTATGTCAACATTCGCTAACACGCTGAAAAACAGCAGGATTATCCAACAAAATTAAAGGAACGCGACCTCGGTGAAGCTGCGCAGCTTGCGGCTGTGCAAACGCCCTGCCCCCATCGCGCGGATTTTTTCCATCGTCAATACGCCGATCTTCAAGTGCTGGTCGACGCGCTCGCGGTAGAAAGTATCCGCCATGCCGGGCAGTTTCAGCTGGCCGTGCAGGGGTTTGTCCGAGACGCAGAGCAGCGTGCCGTACGGCACGCGGAAGCGGAAACCGTTCGTGCAGATCGTCGCGGATTCCATGTCGAGCGCGACAGCGCGCGACTGGCTCAGCTGCTGCACGGGGACTTTTTGTTCCCACAATTCCCAGTTACGGTCGGAAACGGTCGCAACCGTGCCAGTGCGCATGATTTTTTTCAGGTCGTAGCCCTTGAAGCCGGTGACTTCCGCGACCGACTGTTCGAGCGCCACCTGCACCTCCGACAGCGCAGGGATCGGAACCCAAGGGGGCACCGCGTTATCAAGCACGCCGTCAAAGCGCACATAACCATGCGACAGCACATAATCGCCCAGCTTCTGCGAATTGCGCAGGCCCGCGCAGTGGCCAAGCATCAGCCATGTATGCGACCTCAGGACAGCGACGTGGTCGGTAATCGTTTTCGCGTTCGACGGGCCGACACCGATGTTGATGAGCGTAATGCCCGTGCCGTCTTTGCGTTTCAAATGGTAAGCCGGCATCTGCGGCAGGCGCGGCGGTTTCTTGCCGTCGTCCACTTTTTCGGCGGGCAGGTTGGCGTTCAGCGTGATGACGTTGCCGGGTTCGACGAAGGCGGTGTATTGGTCCTGCCCCGGCGTTTCGCCATCTTCTGCTTTCGCCATCAGTGCATGACAGTCGCGGATGAATTCGTCGACATAGAACTGGTAGTTGGTGAACAACACGAATTTCTGGAAGTGTTCCGCTGATGTGCCGGTGTAATGCTTCAGGCGCTGGAGGCTCAGATCCACGCGCGGCGCGGTGAACAGCGCGAGCGGCCCGGGCTCGCCCGCCTTGACCTCGTGCCTGCCGTTCGGAATTTCATCGTCCATGCTCGCAAGATCGGGCTGGTCGAACAGCAGCGGCAGATGCGCGATGTGGTCGGGCGTGAGGTCACGCTCGAGGTGGAATTTATCGCCCAGCGCAAAATGCAGCGGGATCGGCATTTCACTCACGCCGACCAGCAGTTCAGCCTGCGGGTGGTTGGTCAGCAGCAGCGTGAACTGCTCCAGATAATAATTGCGGTACAAGTCAGGCCGCGTCAGCGTCGTGGAATATGTGCCGGGATGCGAGATGAAGCCGTAGGACAAACGGTTATCGACCGAAGGCCCTTTCGTCGTGCTGATCATCACATAGGGATAATTCGCGCGTACGCGCGTATCCATCTCCTGCCCCTGCGCATACAGGTCGAAGGCATGGCGCAGGTAATTTACGTTGGCCTGGTAGATTTCGGTGACCCAGTTCAGCGCTTTCTCCGGATCGCGGAAGCCCTTGGTCGTCATCAGGCCGTCGCGGATGGGAGATGGTCCTTTAATTCCGGTGAGCAATTTCGTCTAACCCCGTTAATCCAGCGGCATAGTCTTCGGCCACGAACGGCCGCAGATCATCCATGCCCTCACCTATACCTATAGCATGAACTGGTAAACCAAATCTTTCGACAAGCGACACCAGCACCCCGCCTTTTGCCGTTCCGTCGAGTTTTGTGACGATCAGGCCAGTTATGTTAACCATCTGCTTGAATTGCTCCAGCTGGCTATGGGCGTTCTGGCCGACGGTGGCATCCAGCACCAGCAGCGTCGCATGGGGGGCATCGGGGTTTTTCTTCTGGATGATGCGCATGATCTTGGCGAGCTCTTCCATCAGGTTGGTTTTGTTCTGCAGGCGGCCTGCGGTGTCGATCATCAATACGTCGATGTCTTCGGCAACTGCGCGGTCCATCGCCTCGAACACCAGCGCGGCCGCATCCGAACCCTCGCCCGCAGCGACCACGGGGCATTTGATGCGGTCGGCCCATACTTTCAACTGCTCGACGGCGGCGGCGCGGAAGGTATCGCCCGCGACCATCATCACCTTGCGGCCTTCATTCTTGAACTGCGCCCCCAGCTTGCCGATGGTTGTCGTCTTGCCGGTCCCGTTTACGCCGCAGACGAGGATGACATAGGGCTTCGCGTATTTGTCGAAGAGTTGTTTTTCGGCAGGCGCGAGAATTTTTTCAATTTCTTCGCCCAGCGCCTTGCGGATTTCTTCAGGAGATACTTCCTTGCCAAATCGTTCCTTCGAAATGCCCGCCACCAGTTTCGCCGCCGTAGCGGGGCCAAGATCGGCGGAAATCAGCAGCTCTTCCAGCTCCTCCAGCGTTTCCGCATCCAGTTTCCGCGTCGTAAAAATCTGCGTCACGCCCTTGGTGATTTTTTCCGACGATTGCGACAGCTGTTCCTTCAGCCGCGTGAACCAGCCCTTCTTCGAGCGTTCCGCATCCATCGGCTTGGCGACAGTCGTGTCTTTTTTCTTGAGGAACCAGATCATTTCGCTACAACCTTCCGCAGCCAGTCATAAAAATTATTCTTCACCGCAAACAGCGGCAGCAGAAACAAAAATGTCAGGAAAGCGACAAGCGCAAAAACCCATGCGAATTGTGCCAGCAAAGCAAGCGCTTTAATGTCATCCATCGATACAATCGTCATGTATGACGCGCACAAAAAAGCGGGCAATGTCGCACATGCTGCCGTCACTTTAAAAATATGCTTGGGTGTATGCGCATTCATCCAGATTTAACTCTTACGCGACATTGCCGAGCAGTACGCCCTCGCCAACGGCATTCAGTTTCACCTTCAGCAGCGTCCCCGGTTTGACATCCTGATCAAAGGCGACTTCGCTGAAATATTCCGTGCGGCCTTTATTACCCTTTTCGGCCAGCACAGGCAAGGTTTTGCCGACCAGCGTGGAGAGGTGTTTATCGACCTGTTTTGCGCCCAGTTCGCGCAGCAGTTTCGCCCGGGCTTTGCGGATATCGCCTTGCACCTGCGGCATTTTTGCGGCGGGCGTGCCGGGGCGCGGACTGTAAGGGAAGACGTGCAGGAAGGTCAGGTCGCATTCCGTGACGGCCTTCAGCGTGTTGTCGAACATCGCGTCGGTTTCGGTCGGGAAGCCCGCGATGATATCCGCGCCAAAGACAATATCAGGACGCAGGCTACGCGCGCGGTCGCAGATTTCCATCAGGTGATGGCGCAGGTGGCGGCGCTTCATGCGTTTCAAAATCATGTCGTCGCCCGCCTGCATCGAGATATGCAGGTGCGGCATAAAACGCGGTTCATCGGCGATAATCTGCCACAGGTCGTCATCAATCTCGACAGGGTCGAGCGACGACAGCCGCAGGCGCGACAGTTCCGGCACGAGCGCGAGCAGGCGGCGGATCATCTGGCCGAGGCGCGGCTGCCCCGGCAGATCGGGGCCGTAGGACGTAATATCAACGCCCGTCAGGACGACTTCATGATATCCGCCCGCGACCAGTTTCTTCACCTGATCGACAATCTCGCCCATCGGAACGGAGCGCGAATTGCCGCGGCCATAAGGGATGATGCAAAAGGTGCAGCGGTGGTCGCAGCCGTTCTGCACCTGCACGAAAGCGCGCGCATGGGATTCAAAACCGGAAATCATGTGGCGCGCGGTTTCCTTGACCGACATGATGTCGTTCACGATCACGCGCTCCGTCGCCGGTTGCGCCCAGGTTTCGGCTTTCAGCTTCAGGTCGTTGCCG
>JAQSWE010000307.1 GCA_029266795.1 Alphaproteobacteria bacterium
ATACGGCCTTTGATGGTGATAAAACCGTCATCATCCAGCGCAACGATGTCGCCTGTATCATACCAGCCCTCTTCGGGTGGCTGCAGGATGCCGGGCGCATCCGCCTTGAGGTAGCCCATCATCACGTTCGGGCCGCGCATGACCAGCTTGCCCGAATTTTCCTCGATACCCTCGACCTGTTCCAATCTGTGGTCGATGCCGGGCATCAGGCGGCCGACGGAGCCCGCCTTGTTGTGCATCGGCGTGTTGATTGAAATCACGGGCGCGGTTTCGGTCGCGCCATAGCCCTCGAATATCCGCACACCGTATTTTTCGGCATAGACGCGGCGCGTTTCGTCCTTCAGCTTCTCGGCGCCTGCGAAGACATAGCGGATGGCATGGAAGTCATAAGGGTGCGCAAAGCGCGCATAACCGGCAAGGAAAGTGTCCGTGCCGAACAGGATCGTCGCATTCGTGTCGTAAATCAGTTCCGGCACGATGCGGTAATGCAGCGGCGAGGGATAATAGAACGCGCGCATGCCCGACAGGATGGGCAGCAGCGTGCCGCCTGTCAGGCCAAAGGAATGGAACATCGGCAGACAGTTGAACACAATGTCTTTCGGGCCGAAATCGATGCGGCTCGCCACCTGATGGCGGTTCGACTGGATATTCCGGTGTGACAGCACGACGCCCTTGGGCGTGCCTTCCGAACCCGATGTGAACAAAATCACCGCAGGATCATGCGCACTTGCCTTGCGGCGGAAATTGTCGAGAGTCGCAGGCATATAGCGGGCGGTCAGGCCGTAAAGCCTTTCGACGAAACCAACCTCGGCACGCAAATCCTCGACATATAAAAATTCGACGCCGGCCGCCTGCATCGCTTCAATCGTCGGGCCCATCTTGCCCATCTCGATAAAGCGGCGGGAGGTGATGACGGTTTTCAGCTTCGCGGTTTCGCAAGCGCTGACCACCTGCGCGGGGCCGGAGGAGAAGTTGATCATCGCCGGCACCTTGCGCAGGGCGTGTAACGCGAAGAAGGCGATCGAAGTACCGACCATATTGGGCAGCAGGATGCCGATGGCGGGGATCGTGGCGCCCTCCCCTGTTTTCAGGCGCTTGTCCATGACCTTGGCCAGCACCAGCGCGCGGCTGATGAAGTCGCGGTAATTGACAGGTTCGCGCAACGGGTCTTCTGCGATGATATGCTTCGTCCCGTAAAGGCGCGACGCCGACATCAGCGAGGTAAACAGCGGCTTGTCGATCTCGCTCGCATCGAAGACCATCTGCGACATCATGTCGTAGAGCTGGGCACCCGCCAGCTGACGGCGGCGGCGACCGAAGACGCCTTCGGGCAACACGAACTTGCGGGGTGGCAGGATCGTCATGGTGATTTTGGGGAAGCGGCGCAGCACTGTTTTTCCGGCCGAGCGCGAGAATGGCGTGTATTGCGCGCCGTCAATGCGGATCGGCAGCACCATTGCGCCCGCCTTGTCGGCGATCATGCCGGGGCCTTCATAGACCTTCATCAGCGAGCCCGTCATCGAAATGCGGCCTTCGGGGAAAATCATGCCCGTCTTGCCGCTTTTCACGACATCGATCAGCGATTTCAGCGCGAGCGGATTGGTGGGATCGACCGGATAGGCATCGACCATGCGAAGCAGCGGCTGCATCCACCACGCGCGGGCGATATGCGTGTTTACGGCGAAGGTGATTTTATTGGGCAGGTAGGCCGCAATCAGTGCGGCATCGAGGAACGAGGTATGGTTCGCGATGATCAGGATGCGGTCGCCGGCTTTCTCGAAATTCTCGAGGCCTTTGACTTCGACGTTATACGCCCATTTGAAAATCGCACGGCAGATCGAGCGGAGCAGCGCATCCGGCAGCAGCTGCACGATATAAATGGCGACAAGGATATCCATCAGCGCCATGGCAAGGAAGATCCCGGGGATGCTCGCGCCCGCCTTCAACAGCACGGTGGCGATGATCGACGACGCCACCATGAACATCGCGTTCATGATGTTCAGGCCTGCGATCATGCGTGCCATGTAATTGGGGTCGGTGCGTTTTTGCACGATGGCGTAGAGCGGCACGACGAACATGCCGCCGCACAGCGCGATTGCGAACAGGTCAGCCAGGTCGCCTGCACCTGCCCCTTGAGAAGTTTGGAGCACAGGACGGAGCCCGCCGCGATACCGACCGAGAATAGCGTCAGCAGCAGCGTCACCACGCTTTCATCGCCGCCCAGATAGATTTTGGCGAAGGCGGGAAATTGCGTCAGGTAAGTCGCGCCCACCAGCCAGAACCACGAGATGGCGAGGATGGCGCGGTAAACGCCGGTGTTTTCCTGCGTCGCCTTCATGATCTTGAGGGTTTCTTCCCAGAAATTGCGGTTGATCACAAGGTTGGGCGAAGGCCCGGGGGCCGTTGGAATAAAGCGGCTGGCAAGATAGCCGCAGGCGGCGACGCTGACGCAGGCGACGGAGATAATGATTTCGCCCAACTGCTGATGCGCGATTAAAACGCCGCCCGCGATAGTGCCAAGCAGAATCGCCATGAACGTGCCGGCCTCGACATAGGCGTTTCCGCTCAGCAATTCTCTGCCCTCGAGATGCTGGGGCAGCACCGCGTATTTGACGGGACCGAAGAAAGCGGAATGCATCCCCATGCAGAACAGCACGACGTACAGGAGGAAAAGGCTATGCGTGAGGAACCCGACCGCCGCCAGCAGCATGAAGACGATCTCGGCAAGCTTCACATACTGTGCGATGCGCGCACGGTCCATCTTGTCGGCCAGCTGCCCTGCGGTGGCGGAAAACAGGAAGAAGGGCAGGATAAACACGCCCGCCGCCATCGTCGTCAGAATGGGCGACGATATCGAGGTTTCTGTCGCGATACGGAAGGTGATGAGCATCACCATCGCCGTCTTGAACAGGTTATCGTTGAACGCGCCCAGAAACTGCGTCAGGAACAGCGGAAAAAACCGCCGTGATTTCAGGATGGACATGCTTGGTCGCGCCCTTCGCAAGAATGGTTAAAGAGACGCCCGAAAGAAATCCGGCCGCCTTATTCGAAGTTTTCCGCCACGAAACGATCAAGCAGACGGACACCGAACGCCGATGCGCCCTTTGGCGCCGCCGTGCGGTCCTTATTGTTCCAGGCAACGCCCGCGATATCGAGATGCGCCCATTTCACGCCCGGCTGGATAAACCGTTTCAGGAAATGCGCGCCGATTGCCGAGCCGGCATCGCGGCCGCCGGAGATGTTCTTGATGTCGGCGGCGGGGCTGTCGATTGCCTTGTCCCATGCATCGTTGAGCGGCAGACGCCACAGTTCTTCGCCGACCGACTGGCCGGCCAACGTCAGCTGCTGCGCCAAACCGTCATCATTCGAGAAGAGGCCCGCATATTCATGGCCCAGCGCGATGATGACCGCGCCGGTCAGCGTCGCGAGGTCGACGATATGCGTCGGCTTGAATTCTTCCTGCGCGTACCAGAGGGCGTCACAGAGGATCAAGCGTCCTTCGGCATCGGTGTTCAGGATTTCAATCGTCTGGCCCGACATCGAGGTCACGATATCGCTGGGGCGGCAGGCATTGCCGGACGGCATGTTTTCAGCAAGCGCAACCACGCCCACTACATTCACCTTCGCGCCACGCGCGGCCAGCGCATACATGAGGCCGGTGACAGCGGCTGCGCCCGCCATGTCCCATTTCATGTCTTCCATGCCCGCGCCGGGTTTCAGCGAAATGCCGCCGGTATCAAACGTCACGCCCTTGCCGACGAAGCAGATCGTTTTGTCTTTTTTGCTGCCGCCGTAATATTCCATGCTGACCAGTTTCGGCTCGCGCGCCGAGCCTTGGCCGACAGCCTCCAGCGCGCCCATGCCGAGCTTCTGGATTTCCTTCATGCCGAGCGTCTTCACCTTCACCCCCAGCGGCACCAGCTCGCTCTTGATGATATCGGCGAAGCTGGCGGGATAGAGGTAGTTCGGCGTTTCGGAGACGAGGTCGCGCGTCAGGTACACGCCATCGATCAGCGTGTCGGCTTCGTCAAACAGCTTCTTGGCTTTTTGCGGATGGTCGACCGTGAAGGAGAGCGATTTGACGGTCGGCTTTTTGTCTTTCGGTTCCTTGGTCAGGTATTTGTCAAAGCGGTAGGACGACAGGACCGCACCCGCCGCCATAGACGACGCCGCTTCATTGGCATCAAGATGTTTCAGCGCGAGGCCTTCGGAAGAAAAAGACAGTTCCGCGCTCGCCGCCTTGCGCGCGTTCAGCAGCGACACAACCGTGCCGCCGATTTTTTCGAAATCGGTTTCTTTCAAATCTTCCGGCTTGCCGAGGCCGACGATGACCAGATGGCGGTGCGGCAGGCCTTCCGGCCCCGCAATCACCAGCGTCTGCGCCTTCTTCCCTTCGAAGCTTTCCGCATCCATCGCGCGTTTGACCGCGCCGTTGGTTTTCTTGTCGGCCCATTTGCCGCCTTCCAGCAGTTTCCCGCCCTCGGTCGCGAAGGCGACATAAGCGTCGGATTTGGGAGCTTTTGCGTCAAAAGAGATTTTCATGGCGGACCTATTTTTCTTCCTTTTTCCGCTACCTTATGAAGAATCTGGTTTCCGCGACGTTTTTCGTCACCATTGCGCTGACGATGGTGGTGCTGCTGACGCAATCTCTCAAGATTCTCGAACTGGTCGCCAATTCCGATGCGCCGCCCGGGCTGTTCGTGAAGCTCGTCGCCCTGTCGCTGCCGAAGTTTCTGGAAACCATCCTGCCCGTGGCCCTCGTGGTGGCGGCCTTGTTCGTCTATAACAAGTTTATTATGGATAACGAACTGGTCGTTTTGCGCTCCTGCGGGTTCGACCACCATGCCATCGCCCGCCCCGCCCTGCTGCTGGCCGCCATCGTCAGCCTCATCATGCTTGGCCTGACGACCTATGCGACGCCGGTTTCCTATGGTGCGATGCAGTCGCTGCGCACCCAAGTCATGTCGAAATACTCCTCCTTCCTGCTCCGCGAGGGCGTGTTCAATACCTTTGGCAAGGACCTGACCGTTTTCGTGCGCTCGCGCGACCGCAACGGCGACCTGACCGGCATCCTGATCCACGACCGCCGCGACAAGGACAAGCCGCCCTCGACGACGACAGCGAAGCGCGGCCGGCTGGTGATGAACAAGGATATCCCGACCATCCTCGTGCAGGACGGTATGCGCCAGCAGATGGATACATCCAGTAATTCGGTCAGCCGCCTTTATTTCTCGGAATACATGATCGAGGTCAATTCGCTCGATACCGGCCAGCGCGTGCGTAACCGCGATTACAGCGAGCGTACACTGCCGGAACTGCTGCGCCCCGACATGACTGTCAAATACGACCGCGACAAGCGCGAAGTGTTTCTGGCGGAGGCGCATGCCGACCTCATCCGCCCGTTCCTGTCGGTCGCCTTCGTGCTGTCGGGCCTCGCCGTGCTGCTCGTCGGGCCGTTCAACAGACGTGGACAGGGGCGCAAGATGTTGTTCGCCGTCCTGATCATCGTCGCCATCATGGTTGCTAACCTAATGCTGACAAGCGCGACACGCCGTCATCTTGAACTGGTGCCGCTGTTGTATCTCACCGTTTTCGTGCCGGCTCTGGCGGGATATTACGCCCTCGGCCTGCGCGGCGAGCAGCAGATCATGGCGCTGCTGCGCCAGTGGAACGAGCGCCGTGCGCGCAGGCTGGAGACACCCGCATGATCTCCTCCCCCACCCTGTTCCGCTATATCAGCCGCAACTTCCTCGTCAACGTGCTGATGATTTCCTTCGTGCTAGTAGGGTTGACTTTTGTCATCAACACGATCGAATTGCTGCGCCGCGCGACCAACCATACCGATATCGGCCTGCCGCTGGTGGTACAGATGTCGCTGCTGTCGCTGCCGCAATTTGTCGAGCGGGTGCTGCCCTTCGCGGTCCTGTTTGGCTCCATCTATACCTGCTGGCGGCTGAACAAGACGCATGAACTGGTCGTCATCCGCTCCTCCGGCCTGTCGGCCTGGCAGTTTCTGTTCCCGATGATGGCGGCGGCGCTGCTGTTCGGCTTTTGCGTGACGACACTCGTCAATCCCGTTTCCGCCGTCCTGTCGGCGAAGTACGAGCAGTTGGAGGACCAGCACCTGAAAGCCCCCGGCAGCACTATCGCCGTGCTGCGCACCGGCATCTGGTTGCGCCAGCCCGTGGAGAATGGCTATGCCCTGATCCATGCCGCCGGTTTCGATCAGGCGGAATGGAAGCTGTCGGATGTCATCGTGTTTTTCTTCGACCGGGAAGACAATTTCACCCGCCGGATCGACAGTCCGCTTGCTTACCTGCGCGACGGCCATTGGGAAATCCGGCAGGCGCTCGTGAACGACAAGAATGGCGTCACCCGCAGCGATTCAGAATTATTGAAAACCGAGCTCACCGCCCGCAAGATCGAAGAATCATTTGCCACGCCCGAGACGATTTCCTTCTGGAGCCTCCCGGAATATATCCGCATTATGGAAGAAACTGGCTTCCCGGCGACCCGTTTGCATATCCGC
>JAQSWE010000093.1 GCA_029266795.1 Alphaproteobacteria bacterium
GGCTTAAATGCCGGGCTTGGTGGAGACCTGCTTTTTGGGGGTGGCGGGTTTGTCGCCATTTATGTCGGTGATGCGGTGGCCGATGATTTTCTGTAGGAAATTGCTGAAAATGCCTGGCTTGCCGCCGTCATGTCCTTTTTCGATTTTGTCCTGCCATTTTTTCAGGCGTTCAACTTCCGCGCCCTCGAGGCGCAGCGTCGGGCCCATCGTGCCGCTGTTGTGGCGCACGGGGCGGAAGCCGTGTTTGACGAGTTCGTTTTCGAGCGTCAGCACCTGTGCTTCTTTCATATCGCCGAGCGCGAGCCGGATGATGGGGGCACCCGTATCTGCCCTTTGCGCCGTATGCCATTGGCTGCGGTCGGCGATGATGTCCATTGCGCCGGGGGCCTTGGGCGGCTGCTTCGGCACGTTGATGCCTTCCACGTGCTGCGGCGCGGCCTCTCCATAGTGGTGATAAAGCTGCGCGGCGGGACTGTTATCCTGCTTGAATGCCTGACGCAACTGCGCTGTGTTTTCCTGAGGCACGAAGAGGTATATCTTGCCGGGATCACGCGTGCTTTCGCGGATCTGTGCCGCGACGCCATTGCGTTGCAGCGTTTCTTTCAACGTCTCCAGCTCCGGCCTTGAAAATGTGCCGGGCTTGGTGCGGTAGGCTTGCGTGTGGCCCGGCAGGACAGCGGATTCATAATTTACGGGATCTGCCATTTTGACGAAACTGCGGGCATCCAGATAAGCCTTCGCATTGTCGCCGACCTTGCGGAACGCATCACCCGCAAGGCTCTGGTCTTTTGCCAGCGTCTCCCGGATATTTTCGGCATTCTCCGGCGTCACATATAAATAATGTTTTCCCGGCGATGTCACGCTTTCGCGCACCATCGATTTTACGCCGTTGCGCTCCAGTGTGTCCTGCAAGGTCTTCAGTTCCTGCTCGCTAAACATGCCCGGGGTTGTCCGGTAGGCGTCTGTCATACCGCCGCCATCCAGCCCCACGCTGACATGCTGGAAATTCTGCTGGTCCGCCGCTTTCAGGAACGTTTCTACGTCAAGGCCACGGCAGAACTTGTCGGCGCCGCAGGCCTTCAAATCGGCCAAGTGATTGACACGCGCCTGCAAGGCCATGCGAATATCGTCGGTCGTGGTGCCGTTTATGTTACTGGCGAAATCATAGAGCCCTTCCGATAGCGCGGAATCCTTCAGGATATCCGCCGCCATGATGCGCTGGCCGCGCGTCGTGCAGTTACCCTTGCGCTGGCCGTATTCCAGTTCGGTGCGGATGGGCGGCTGCTTGAGCATTTTATCAATCGCCGCCTTTGCCCCTGCATAATCGGGGCCGTCGGGATCGATGTATTTTTTGGCCATCTCCGCTTCAAGCAGTTTGCCGAGATCCGTTCCCGGCTTGATTTTGAATTCCTGCACAGCCTGAATGACGGGGCGGTCGCCTTTCCAGTCGATAGCTTTTGATTCATGCCCGGCATCGTAGCGCGTATAGGTATATCCGCCATCGGGCTGCTTGGTTATTTTTACGACGTTGAAATGTTTCGTGTGACCGGAAGGGATATAGACCGATCCTTTGTCATCCAGCTCCTGCAGCTTGATATTGCAATAACGCGCCGTGGCGTAGCTGTCGGGATTATCCCCGAGCATCCGCTCGTCATCCTGCATCCCGCTCAACACGCGCGCCACTTTGCCCAGGCCATCTTGCTGTTCATGGGTGATGTTGCCGATAAGGGCGTAAGCGTTGATGATTTGCAGATAACCCTGAATCGCTTGTTGCCCGTTGTAACCGCGCATCAGGTCCATTTTGGGCGTCATCATGGTGCCCATTTCAAGCTGGCGCACGCGCGCGATCTCGGACGCGTGCAAATTCCAGTTGCGCAGGATCTGCTGGGCCTGTTCTAATTCCTGCTCTATGGTTTGCTCGGGCATCAAGGCACCGGAAATACAGGTAAATCTATGAGTTACCTGTATTTTGCCGGAATCCCCTTAATGAAGGGTAAATTGGGGTATCGGGGTGCCTGTTATGCCGCCAGTTTGGGGGCTTTCGCCTTCGGCATCACCACCACGCTCTCGCTGGCATAGAGGGTGAAGTGCGATCCGCCGCCAATGGTGCGCAGGCCCGGATGGCCGTGCGGGCCGAAGGGGGAGCGGTCTTTCGGCCCTTCATTGACGGTCAATGACGTAACGCGCACGCCCGCCGCATATTTTTCGATCTCCGCCGCGTCGCTGGAGAAGATAGCGCCGGCAAGGCCATGCGTGTCATGTTTTTGCGTGAAGGCAATCGCCGCATCGAGATTTGCCGCGCGGGGAACGACATGGAGCAGGGGGCCGAAGATTTCTTCGCCCAGCAGTTTTTTCAGGCGCTCCGCGTTTTCCGGTTTGCTGGTATCGGCCTTCGCCCAGTCGATGACAACCGGCGTGACCCAGAAGGAATTTTCGTTCAGCGATTGCGGCACGGCATTGCTGCTGACCTTCGCACCGCCATAGACTTTTCCGCCCAGTTCATTCGCGAGCGCAATCGCCTCGTCCATTTTCTGGTGCGCGCCGCGATCGACCAGCGGGCCCATCTTCGTGCCTTTCGAAAACGGGTTGCCGATATGGTGGTCACCATCGGCCGCGAGCTTGCCGAGCGCAGTTACGACATCCTCCGCGCCCGCTTCGACGCAGAGCATGCGCGGTGCAGTGCAGCGCTGTCCGGTTGCGGGCGCGAAGCCGGCATAAATCGTGGCAGCCACATCCTGCGCGCTCATCTCTTTCAGGGCGGAATTCATGACAGCAACGACGTTGGAGCCGCCCATTTCAAGGATGGTCGGCTTGGTGCCGCGCGATTTGCTGATGATATTGCCGGTGACATCGCCGCCGACGAAATGCACAAGGTCGGCTTCTGCGGTAAGATTACGGTTCACGCCGACGCTGGATTGCACAAGGCCGCGTGCGGTGGCGGCGAAAGCGCCAGCCCAGGGCTTGCCCGCTGCTGCCGCCGTTGCGGAAAATTCCTGCACCGCTTCATCGACTGCCGCCATGAAGGGGAATACCCAGTTGGGTGCTTTTAAGGGCGCGGAAACGACAACACCGTTACCGGCCGCCAGAGCGCCGACGATGCCGCCGATGGCGAGCGCATAGGGATAGTTGTACGCGCCGATAATCTGTGCGACGCCAAGCGGGCGCGACACTGTGCGGCTCTCGCCGGCAGTTTTCGCGCCGATTTGCGTTTCGGCGTTTTTATAGGCGAAATCGAACCATTCCGCACCCTTGGCCATTTCCTTGACCGACAGTTCGGCGGGCTTGCCGGTATCGGCGGTGATGACCGTGCCGATATCCTGCTCATGCGCCTTCACTTTGGCTTCCAGGATTTTCAGGAAGTCGAGGCGTTCCTCCACACTCAGGCGGCCGAACACCGCGCTCGCCGCGCGGCCGTCATCGAGCAGCGCCTTCGCCTGCAAATCATTCGTCTGCTTCAGGTAAAAACAGGTGCGCCCGAAAATCGCGCTATGCACGGCAAGGTCGGTCGGCACGGGCGAATAAGCGGCGTTGAAAGCGGGGAATTGAGAGAGGAAGGATTTGTATTCGTCACGGAAAGTATTGAAGTCGTTTTGGCTGACCGCCTGCTCGAATTTCATGCTCAGTTCACCCGCTGCTAACATCGCCATAATTCATCCCTTCATATGCTCTTTTTTTAAGTATTATACTCAAATTAAGCATAAGTCGTGGATATGTCAAGTCTTAACTCTTATCCTTGGAATAACACACATTTCCGGCGTCTTCGCCCGCATTTTCCATGCGCCAGCGCGTGATCATTTCCTGCATTTCCAGCCGTTGCGAATCTTCCGCCGGAAACCAGTGATCGCGCTGCGTGAGCCAGATGATGCGCCCAAGGTCATCGTCTTCCTTCAGTCGCGCAGGTGCGACGTTGCAGGTGAACGCATTTGCGCCAGCGTCCCATGTCACAGCTTCGATTTTTCCGGAGTTGAAGCTGCTGACATCCTTGTTCTTCTCCGCCGATTTATCGCCTTGGTCGAATTCGATGTCCTTGCGGTCATAGGAGACGCTGAGGCCGGGATAGGGCGCGAAGGGCAGGGTGACGTTGTGGTAAAATTTATAGCTGTACTCGCCGTCGCTCTCCTTCGCCCAGTCGGGGCCTTGGTGATGCGCGAAGATGATTTCTTTTTGCAGGCGTATCTTGAAGCTGGCGGTCATTTCTTGAACGTCTTCTTGATCGATTTCCACACGGCGTAATAATCTTCCTGCAACCCGTTCTTCAACGCTTGCGGCGTGGGCTTCATGATGTAGCGAGATTCAAACATAAATGCCGTTGCCCCTTTCATGTAGGTGGGGGCCAGCTGCGCATCGCCAGCTTTTTCTACCACCGCTGCATCCGGCCCATGCGCCGACATGCAGTTGTGCAGCGAACAGCCGCCGGGTTCGAACCCGCCGCCTTCCTTGCCGTCATAGACGCCCGCGATCAGGCCCATGAATTCGCTCATGACGTTGCGGTGGAAATAGGGCGGGCGGAAGGTATGCTCGGCCACGCTCCAGCGGGGCGGGAAGATCACGAAATCGACATTCGCCACGCCCGGCATCACGCCGCTCGGCGATGTCAGGACAGTAAAAATCGATGGGTCGGCATGGTCGAAGCTGACGGTGTTGATGACCATGAATTTCGACAGGTCGTATTTATACGGCGCGTAATTGCCGTGCCACGCCACCACATCCAGCGGCGAATGGCCGAGCGCGGCCTGCCACAGGCTGCCGGAGAATTTCGCGATCATCTTATACGCGCCCTCTTTTTCCTCATATGCCGCGACGGGGTAGAGGAAATCGCGCGGATACGCCAAACCGTTTGAGCCGATAGGGCCCAGATCCGGCAGCGTAAAATGCGCGCCGTAGTTTTCGCAGATATAGCCGCGCGCAGTATCGTCCTGCAAATCGACCGCGAATTTGATGCCGCGCGGGATCACGATGATTTCGCCGGGCGCCACATCCAGCACGCCCATTTCCGTGCGGAAGGTGAGCGCACCCTTGTCCGGCACGACCAGCATCTCGCCGTCGGCGTTATAGAAGAAGCGTTTGTCCATCGACGCGTTCGCGGCATAGCGATGCACGGCAAGGCCCGACCATTCATCGGGGCGGCCGTTACCCGCCATCGTCACAATGCCGTCGACAAAATCGATTTTCTTTTTCGGCAGCGGCAGCGCATCCCAGCGCATCTGGTTCGGGGATGCCGGCGCGTCGGCTTTTGGCGACGCAAAGGACGGATGCACATATTGCGCGAACGGCTTGTGCATGACGGAGGGGCGAATGCGGTAGAGCCAGCTGCGTTTTTGCTGTTTGTGCGGCACGGTGAAGGCACTGCCGCTCAGCTGCTCGGCATACAGGCCATAGGGGGGTTTTTGCGGTGAATTCTGGCCTTCGGGCAGCGCGCCAGCCAGTGCTTCCGTTGCGAATTCGTTGCCGAAGCCTGATTGATATTGCAAACCTTTGCGTGCGGCCATTTTCTAACTCCTAGATTCCGTATTTGAATTTAAACAAGCCGTAGAACACGGCCAGCATGATGCCGATCAGGATGATCGTCACAAGCTTGAATTCATGGCGCGATTCAAACGCTTCGCCGCTGATGACGCAGAGGCTGTCGGGCGTCGCCTGTAGCATCGATTTGTTGCGCGCGTTCTGCTGGTCGAAAATCGCGAAAAAGATAAACACGATCGCGCCGCCCATGATGAAGGCCATCATGTCGGGCCACAAGCCGCTGGGGCGATAACCAAGAATGCCAAAGAACGTGATGCCGCCGATAAGACAGAGCAGCACGATCTCGCTCAGCATAATGTCTTTCGTCTTCGACAGGATAAGGGTGTCGATGTCGCGGTAGATTTTACTGACGTTGTCCTGATGTCCGAGTTCGCTCTTCAGCGAGGAAAGATCACGATATGCCGCGCCAATCGCCGCGCGGTCGGTCGTGGTGATCACGGCATTGGCGCCGAGGACAAGGCGGCGGAGCAGGGCGGTTTTCGCTTTTGCCTCCTGCTTCAGCGCCTCGATGCCATAGGCGATATCAAGCGCAAGGCCTTCCTCCCGCTTCGTGCGTTCCAGCACGCGGTCCCAGGCAAAGGCGATCAGGATGGCGTAAAACACCGCTGACAGTGCGACGGCATCGTAGAAATCCGGAAGTTCGCTGCCTTGCGTGAAATAGCAATATCCGCCGCCCAGCAAGATGGTGAGGATGCTGGCAGTATAGGCGAAACCGTCCTCCGCCCGCACGGTCACCAGCAGATTTGCTGTGATGACGAACAATCCGCCAATCACTGCAAAATCCGTCAGGTTCGAATAGCCGCCGAAATACAGCCACGCAACGGCCATAACAGGCGCGAGAAAATCCGGCACCGGAATGCTCGGGTTCGGGTTGCGCAGGATGCTGAACAGGTAACACAGGCTGCCCAGCAGATGCACGGAAATGCCCGTGACGGCGGCAAGACCGATGCCGTTAAACGTCATCGTGGCAGAGGTATGGAACAGCATAAATCCAATCGCAAAAACCGGCAGCGCGGCAAGGCGTGTAAAGGCGCTGCCCAGATATGTGCCGATCACGATGTCATCGCCGAACTTCGCCGCAAAACCCCGTGTCACGCGGCGGCGCAGCGTCGTGCTGACCGCAACACCGATGCTGCCGACAAGCGCAAGGCCATAGCCTGTCAGCCGGTCGGGGTCGATATCCTTCAGCAATGACAGATCGAAATTCGACAGCAGCCCGTGATTTTCCGCCGCAACGACAAACGCGATACCGATAACCGCGAGCAGGCCGAAGGCGTAATCCATCCGCCGCACCTGCTCCCAGCCTTTCGCAATCAGCACCGGTGCGAGCCATGCGGCGATGATCGGCCATGTCTCGTATATAATAGTCGCGCCAACTTTTGACGTTTTCAAAAGCGCGAACATAAAGCACATATGGTTGATCGCGCCCGCCGTGGCGGTTGCGGCGATCAGCGCCCAGGTCTTGCCATCAATCTTGAAAACACTGCTGCGTTTCTTCGCGCCATATTTTTTCCGCAGCATGAAGGCCGCGCCCGCCGCCGCAAACAATCCGCAGGCCAGATGCGCCATGCCGACGAACAGCACGGGGTCATTTTCCCGCAGCCCGAGCGACGCCAGCAGCGGATAAAGGCTGAACAGCAGCACCGATAGCATCATCAGCAGGAGGGAGGTCAAGCAAGCCTCAGGGTCATTTTGAAAGGATGCCCGATTGTAACGCGACTAGGCGCCCGACAAAACCCTGAAATAAATGGAAAAACCCTTGAATCGAATGCTTGACTCCCCCATATAAAGCATCTACAAAGTGTCTTCTTGTCGCGGGGTGGAGCAGCCCGGTAGCTCGTCAGGCTCATAACCTGAAGGCCGCAGGTTCAAATCCTGCCCCCGCAACCAATCTTTTCAAGCCTTTAGCTTGTTTTCACAAAAATATCTCGAAATGCGAAGTGCCGCCGTGATCAGGCATGTCCGCTCAGGAACGGCACGACCGCGTGTTCGCCAAAGGCATCGCGATAGATCGCGCGGCAGCCGTTGCAGAGTCGCACGGGGGAGAGGCAGTTTTCGGCCATGATGGCGTAGTCGCGGTGGCTGTGACCGTTGCAGACGGTGCAGATTTCGGGCGTACGGCTGATCATCAGGCGCACTTTCAGGTCATAGGAGAAACCGGGGTCGCGGGCGTGGAGAGCCTGAAACCAGTTGGGGGAATAGACCTTGTGCTGTTCCTGAACATGCATGATGACCCTCGCGCTATTTTTTGTTGTTGTTAGATAACAAAAGAACAGCGGCGGGCATTTGTTCCCGCTTTAAAAAGCCGCATGAATCCAATGGCTTTTAAGGCTTAAATCTCGATGACCAAGCCGTCATAGGCGAGTTCCACGTTCGCGGGCAGCATTTTCGATACCGAGTCGTAATCGATCGTGTAATCGAGATGCGTGAGATAGGTTTTCTTCACGCCGAATTTCTGCGCCCAGGCGACCGATTTTTCGACATAGGAATGCGACTTGTCGGTGCCGGTCAGGCAGTTGCAATCGACCATCCAGACATCAAGCCCGTAGAGATGCTCTTCGCTTTCGGGCGGGAAATCGTTCACGTCGGTCGAATAGGCGAAGTTGCCGAGGCGCATGCCGACCGACTGGATGCGGCCATGCATCTGCCAGAAGGTCTGGATATCGAGCGTGCCGATTTTCATTTTTTCGGGCGGGATCATTTCGATCCAGTAGGGGCGCGCGGCGCCGGTGTATTCCAGCTTGATGGCGGGGTCGAACATATACCACCAGACTTTTTCGATGTCCTTGCGCGTGGCACGGTCCACATACATCGGCAGGTGCCTGCCGTCGCGGTGCGACATCAGGATCGGCAGGTGGAACATGCCGGCGATATGGTCGGCATGGGGATGCGTGAAGAAGGTCGCGTCCCATTTGGAGATGTTGTGTCGCGCCAGCTGTTCCTTCACATCCGGCCCCATATCGACGAGGAGGGAGGTCGTGCCGTCATCGATGAAGATCGAGGGCGTCGTGCGCTTGTTGCGCGGCTGTTTCGGGTCGCAAGCGCCCCAGCCGCCGCCGGCATAGGGAACGCCATAGGCGGAGCCGCTGCCAAGCACAGTAATTTTCATGATGGTAACTCCGGAATATTAGGGGCGCGGCGGCTTTTGTTTCTTCGGCGCTGCGGCAGCGGGCGCGGTATCATTCGCGGGCACGCCGAAGTTGCGCTTCAGGTGTTTCGGC
>JAQSWE010000094.1 GCA_029266795.1 Alphaproteobacteria bacterium
GTGCCGTGCCGTTTATTCCCGATAAAATGCGTATCATTGTGCAGGGGCAATATAACGAGCATGGCATTTTCGCGATGTTCAGCGGGCCGCTGTCGGGCATACCCTATAAACTCTACGCTTTCCTCGCGCCGCCCCATGCCGATATCACGACTTTTCTGGCTGCCAGCATCCCCGCGCGGCTGATGCGGTTTGTGGTGGTGGGGCTGTTCTGGGCGGGGCTTGCGCATGTATTGCGCCGCTACCGCAAATGGAGCGATGGAAACCTGTTGTTCGTCCATGCGACGGGATGGATAGCGTTTTACATTTTTTACTGGGTGCAGGTGACGCGCTACGCTGCAGGCTTATAGGCGCGGACGGCGGCGGGCAGATTTTTCATGTCGTCAATCACGACATGGGCGCCTGCGGCCAGCAATGCGGCTTTCAGTTTCTCGACTTCATGCGGCTCGGCCAGACCTGTGTAACCCACGCGCAAGCCGATGCCGGCGCTATAAGCGGCCTTCATGCCCGTCACGCTGTCTTCCACGGCTGCCGCCTCGGCGGGCGTAATGCCCAGCGTTTTTGCGGCGAGCAGGTAAATGGCGGGGTCTTCCTTCAGCTTGCCGGCCACATCCTCGAACGCGCTGAACAGGCGGGGCGCAGGGATGCGCGTGTCGTGCTTGTGCTTGTCCAGCAGAGGCTGGATGCGCATGCGCGGGCTGTTGCTGACAACCGACAGCCCCAGCTTCATGTCGTCCTGCAATTCGGCGAAAGCCTCGCCGATATGGGGGGCGAGTTTTGCCTCCAGCAGCGCGTTTTTCGTCTCGGGGCGCAGCTTGTTGATGCGCAGGTCTTCGATGTCGATGGTGATTTTAGCGGCGTCCGGCAATCCCTGATTGATGATATCCTGAAATTGTTTCGCGATCTGTCCGAAATCCTTGCCGCGCATGTCGAGGCTGGCGATTTCGTCATTCATCGGGCGCGCGAAAAGGCTGTTGGCGTAATCCGACAGCACGCGGCGCGTGACGACCAAGCTGATCGGCTCGGTATTGGCAATCGTGCCGTCGAAATCGAACATGACTTCTTTAATTTGCGTCATGCAGCCCTCAGGAATTTTTCGATGGCGGCGTTCATGGCAGCCGGGTCTTCCATGTTCGTGATATGGCCGGTATCCGGGATAATCACCAGTTGCGCGCCCTTGATGCCGTTTTTGATTTCCACCTGCAATTCGTTCGGTATGAGCGTATCTTCACCGCCGCCGATGACAAGCACGGGCATGTCGATCTTTGAAAGGTAAGACAGGGATTCCGCGCGGTTCGCACAAGCTTTCTGATGGCGGCTGAAGCCGGCATAACCCGCACGCTCCGATATCGCGCGCAGGCGGGCGACGAGCGCTTTATCCTGCGCGGATTTCGCGCTGATGAAGGCGTTGTAATGGCTGTCGTCCTTGCGCGCTTCTTTATAAGCCGCTTCGCCCGCGTTCACTTCCATCTGGCGCTGACGCTGGCGCTCCGGCGTATCGGCGCGGGCACTGGTGTTGCAGAGGATCGCGGATTTCACGCGGCCATTCGCCTTTTTCAAGACATCGAGCGCGACATAGCCGCCCATCGACGTGCCACAGACGATAAATTCCGCGGGTGCCTTCGCCAGCACCTCATCCGCCATCGCACCGATATCGTCAAAGGTCACGAGGTTGACGGCGGTGGAACCGTCGAAATAGGTCGTCTGCCCGGCCCATGATGCTTCATCCGACGACGCGCCGGGGATGAAGACGATGGGATAGGGCGTTTTTTCCGTCATTATGCCGGCCCGCCTTGCTTGCGCTGTTTCGGCGTCGCTGCTGTCGCCGCATTGACAGCGGTGGTGGCAGCGGGGGTGTTGTCCTGCACGTAATGCAGAACCATGTCTTTTTCGGGATCGGCAGGCACGACGGCGCGCAACGGCGACTTGATCGCTTCCGCATGCTGCACCCATGTCAGCACTTCGCTGATGCGTTTGGGGGTCACCAATTCGGGGTAATGGCCGACACCTTGATACAGCATCAGCGACATGTCGGGGCGTGCCTCCAGCATTTTCTGGACAGCATCGGGCGTCGCCGTGTTGCTTGTCTCTCCGGCAAGCAGCAGCATCGGCGTGGGGATTTTCTTGAATGCATCCCATTTATCATAGGGCTGCATGTATTCATCGGCATAGCCATGCATCGAGTTAGGGTCATAGGCCCAGCCGAAGCCCTCGCGCGTGAATTTCTCGAAACCGTGGTTGAAATCATGCACGACGAATTCCTGCGCGACCGGCGCACCGTGACCGGCAAGGAAGCTTGTCAGTTTGCGTACGGCCTCTTCCATCGTTTCCGAAAACGGACGCTCGCGGTTGCGCCAGGCGCGGCGCAGTTTCGGGCCTGCCGGGGTTTCGGGGGGCATGTCGCCGATGATGGTGGTTGCCCATTTGGGATCCGCGAAGCCCTGTTCGACCATCGCATAGATGACCTTCGTGCCATGGGAATTGCCCAGCAGGTGGTATTTGCCCTCGGGCGCCACGTGGTCGATCGCGGCGCGCACGATGGCGGCATAAGTGTCGAGCGTGTAATCGCCCGGCAGTTTCAGGTTGCTGCTATACCCCTTGCCGGGATAATCGAGCGCGACAACGTTGAAATTTTCGGCAGCGCCTTCGGCAAAGAAATCGGCGCGGCGCGCGGCATTGTAAATGCCGCCCAGCACGAAAATGGTTTCGGCGGTTTCAGGATTGTTGCGTGCGGGAAAGTAATTGTACGAAATGCGCACATTCTGGTCGCTCACAAGATTCTTGTCGTCATGCAAGCCTTCGGGCAGGTAGGCCTTCATCTTGGCGACGGAGTGGTGATAGGTGAATTCGCGGCGCTCGAACTGCGGCAGGAAGCGCGCATCCAGCTCGCGGCCGATGCGCGCGATCTCTTTTTCGCGCGCGGAGAAATTCGCCTCATCCGCCTGCGTGACGTTGCCGAGAATGGAAATATCGCGTTGCTTGGTCATGACACACACCTGGCCTGTTTACGTGCGACTTTTGCCGCATCTGTTTTTTGAAATTGTGCAGTTATATTATGCGAAGATGATGTTTTTGACTATATGAAAACGAATTTTTGGAAGATTGTTGCCAAATATATACTCCGAACGACATAAATAGCTGTTGTGAAGGTGTAAATTGCCGATATCGAGAGGACAACTTTAGTTGTGCAATGCAGCAGATTCTCGCCCAATCAAGTGTCGGTCGAATGTACGCGTGATCGGTGAAAAATTTTGTCATAACAAAAATCCTATATACTTTTTTCTCGTAAATCCGTATACATAGCCTACTTAAATTAATAGACACATCTGACCGGGGACAACTCCACTTCCACGGTTCTTTCGGGCAAGGGCAATTTCTTTGAAAATCTCCGTTTCTCAGTGGCTTGGGGCAAGCGTTCTTCTCGCCTGCCTTACTTTAACAACTTTTGCCCAGGCGCAGCTGACTCCCGCTGACATCCAGCGTGCCAATCAGGAAAGCGACCGCCTGCAGCGCGACGAGATGATGCGCCGTCGCGAAGAAAACCAACGTAACCTCGACAACAAGCGCGCGCCCGCGCAGATCGTCGCGCCCGAAGTCGCGACGCCGAACGGCACGGGCGAGGGCTGCCGCGAGATCCGCGTAGTGAAGATCATCGACGCGCCGCATATGGGCAGCCGCACGAAAAACCGCATTGCAAAGAAATACGCGCCCAAATGCCTCGGCGTGGGCGAGATACAGTCGCTGCTCGGCGAAATCACCGCCTACTATATCAACAAGGGCTATGCCACGACGCGCGCCTACCTGCCATCGCAGGATTTGTCGACCGGCGTCCTGACGATTCAGGTCGTCGAAGGCGTGCTGAAAAAAATCGGCATGAAGGAAGATGCCAAGGCGACGCTGTTCATCCCCGGCGCGTTTCCCTTTGTTAATGACCGCGTGCTGAACCTGCGCGATATCGAACAGGGTCTCGATCAGGTCAACCGCCTGCAATCCAACAACGCCGCCATCGACATCGTCCCCGGCGCGAAAGTGGGCGAGAGCACGATCGTCGTCCGCAACGAAGCGGGCAAGCGTTGGCACCTCAATACCTCCGCGGACAATTACGGCTCCAAATCCACGGGCCGCTATCAGGGCAGTGCCTCGTTCAGCTACGACAACCTGCTTGGTCTCAACGAATTCTACAGCTACACCCGGCGCCAGACGGTGCCGACCGATGGCGACGACCGTGACTCGCGCTCCAACAGCGCGCTGTTCTCCATCCCGCTCGGCTATTCGATGTTGACCGCCGGTTATTCGGATTCCGATTATGAAAGCACTCTCGTGACGCCCAGCGGCCTCGTCGTCGACCTCGATGGCCTGAGCCGCTCCGCCTTCCTGATGGTCGACCGCGTCGTCTACCGCGACAAGGACACCAAGGGCATCCTCTCCGCCACCCTGACGGCGAAAAGCAACAAGAACTATGTCGAAAACGTGCGCCTTGCCGTCAGCTCCCACCGCCTGACCGTCCTCGACCTCGGCGGCAACCTCACCACGCGCATCGGCGACAGCTTCGTTACCGCAGGCGCCGGTTATTCCCGCGGGTTGAAGGCACTCGGCGCGGAAGAAGACCTTGGCGGCCTACCTGGCTTTGCGCCGCGCGCGCAGTTCGAGCGCGTGACGCTGAACGGCAGCATCTCCACCCCCTTCAATTTCCGCGGCACTGACCTGATGTGGTCGTCGCAGCTGTCGGCGCAATATGCGCTCGACGCGCTGTTCGGCTCCGAACAGTTCAGCGTCGGCGGTATCTATACCGTGCGGGGTTTTTACGAAGACACGTTGGCGAACGATCACGGCTTCTTTATCCGCAACGACCTGTCGATGCCGAAAACGCTCAGCGGTCCGGGCGGGCGCAACCTGCTGTTCAAGCCCTATGTGGCATTGGACGGCGGCGCGGTCGGTGGCCGCGCGGCAGGCACGCCTGCTGGTTCTGTCGTCGGCGCGGCTGCGGGCCTGACGCTCGCGCTCGGCTCGGCTTCTTTCGACATATATGCAGGTCATCCGCTGATCAAGCCGGATGACCTCGATACGGACGGTTTCAACACGTTTGCCCGCTTGTCGGTCAATTTTTAACGCGAAGGCCATAAAAAAATGAAAAACAAAAAAGCACGCAGCGGCTTCGCAAAATCACTCTTCATCGCGCTCATGGCATCGAGCGTCTTCACCGCATGGATGGCAACCCCGTCGGAAGCGCAGCAGGTGCAGGCCAATGGCAGCACGAACACGCAAGTCTACACCGCGCCCAACGGCGTGACGGTGGTCGACATCGCCAACCCCAACGCATCGGGCATGTCGCATAACACGTTCAATCATTACAACGTGCCGACCAACGGCCTTGTCCTAAACAACGGCAACGTGCTGCAGATGTCGCGTCAGTCGGAACTGGCGGGGCAGGTGATGGCGAACATGAACCTGACGAATGAAGCGAACCTGATCCTCAACGAAGTGGTCGCACCCAACCGCTCCATGCTGCAGGGCTATACCGAAGTCCTCGGCAAAAAGGCCGACGTCATCGTCGCCAACCCCTATGGCATCACCTGCAACGGCTGCGGCTTCATCAACGTGCCGAACGCGACGCTGACGACCGGCGTGCCGCAAATCACGGCGGGTGCGCTGACGGGTTTCCGCATCGACAACGGCGACATCCTCGTGACCGGCACCGGTCTCAACGCCGCCAACCAGGATTACCTCGGCCTGCTCGCGCGCTCCATCAAGCTCGACGGCCAGATCAACGCGAAAGACCTCGATGTCGTCGCTGGCGCGAATGACTGGGATGTGAACACCAAGACAGCAACGCCTCGCACACCGACCGGTATCGCCCCCACGGTTGCCATCGACTCCTCCGCGCTCGGCGGCATGTATGCCAACCGCATCCGTCTGATCGCGACCGAAAGCGGCGTCGGCGTCAAGATGCTCGGCAGCGCGGCCGCCGGCGTGGGCGATTTTACACTGACTTCGTCGGGCAAGATCGAAGTCGGCAGCGCGATTTCCGCCAAGCGCGACGTTAAAATCAACACCTCAGCCACAGGCGCAAACGCCATCAAGGCGACGAATGCGAAAATCTCCGCCAAGCGCGATGTTGAAATCTCCGCAACCGCAGGCGAAATCCGCCTCGAGGGCGGCCTCATCACCGCCGAAAACAATCTCGACCTCATCTCCTCCAGCCTGAACGACAGCGCGACGTCGGACCCGATGGCCGACAACAACAAGCGCTACGCCATCAACAATTTCACCCTGACGCAAACAGGTGCGGGCGCGATCGACGGCACGACCTATGGCGCAGGCGCGAATTTCGGCGCGACGCTGGCCAGCCTCACGGTCGGAAGCTCCGGTGCAACCATTTACAGCACCAGCGGTTTCACGCTCACCACCACGGGCGACATGCTGCTCGGCGCGGCGAAGCTGAAAAACGCAGGTAACATCGCGCTTGCCTCAACCGGCGGTGACGTCACGCTCGCAACCGGCGGCGCGGTGCAAAGCACGGCGGGTACGCTCTCCATCAGCGCGGGCGACCGTTTTGAAAACAATGGCGGCACGCTCAGCTCCGACACTTCCAGCGTCGCGCTCCGCGCGGCGAACTACATCGGCAATACGGGCAGCATCTACGCAAAAACCGCGTTGTCCTTGGCGGACGCGGCGGGCGGCAGCACGCAAGCAATCGAAAACAGCGGCACCATGATTGCCGATGCCACGCTGACCGTGAAGGGCGCATCGCTGAACAACACCGGCACGGGTGCCTTGCAGGGCGCAACGGGCGCCAACAGTATCGCCATCACCGGTACGCTGACCAACGCCTCGGGTGCGAAAATTATCGCCTCCACCACAGGCGGCACTGCGACCATTGCGGCGGATACGATCACGAACAGCGGCATCATCCAGTCGGCAGGGCTGATGGGCGTTAACATCGCCAGCACTCTCACCAACAATGCGGGCGCGAAAATCATCGGCACGGGTGGCGTCAACGTCCGCGGCAGCGACAGCGCCTATACGATCAACAACAGCGGCACGATCCAGTCGGGCGGCCAGCTGAGCCTGCGCGGCCAGTCTGACGGTACGGGCGTCACCGTCAACGGCCTCGGCGGCTCCGCCGTGTTCCTTGGCAACAGTGTGGATATCAATGCTGACACGGTGAGCCTTGCGAGCGGCTCCGGCATTACTGCCCAGAACGGGCTGACGCTGTCGGCGGCGACGCTCTCGATGCTCGGTTCCGCCTCCAAGGTCATCAACAGCGCGGGCAACGCGACGGTCAGCCTCACGAATGCCTTCACGAACAACGGCCTAATGTATTCCGGCGGCAACCTGACGTTGAACGGATACACCATCACGAACGCATCGACGGGCGGCATTGCAGCCTCCGGTACGCTCGACGTCAATTCGACGGGCAGCGTTTATAACGACGGCGCGTTCTATGCCGGTTCGCTGCTGGACATCTCCGCGCCTTCCGAAATCTATAACCACGCCACGGGGACGATGGATTCCGGGCAGGACATGGCTTTCACCTCCAACGTGTTCCGCAACCGCAACGATATCAACGCGAACCGCAATATCACGATCACGACCGACAACTTCTATAACGAGATCGAAGGCGGTGACACGCGCTCCACCACTACCACCACGCCCGTCACGGTCGACGGCGGCTGGGAAGGCGGAGCGCTGGGCAGCACCGACCCGACATGGCTTCTGCCGTTCGAAAGCACCAACCGCCGCTTCACCCAGACCTGGAGCGACGTCCAGTCATATGGCACCACGCCGACCGCCGCCATGCGCGCGCGCCTGATCGCGGGCACGACGCTGACCGTCACCGGCTTTAACTATGGCCTGAACCTCGGCAGCATTATGTCGGCTGGCACGGTCAACCTGACCGGCGACCTGGGCTCGACATTCACGAACGACGCCTATGACATCACGACGATCAACTACACCAAGAAATGGCACCATTACGCCTATTGCTGCACGGACGTGATTTACATCGGCTACACCTATAACATTCAGGATGGCACGACCTCGGCAAACGTCACGACTGCCGGCCCCGGCGCGAGCATCTATGCAGGCACGTTGAATGCGACGGGCTTCGGGCTCACCAATGCGGGCTCGGCGCTCGCGGCGAATGTCGATACTACCTCCGGCACAGGCGCGACCATGACGACCGGCGCCACTACCACGACTTTCGGCGGCGTGACAATTACTCTGCCCAGCAACCCGAACGGTTTCTTCGTCGTCTCGCAAAACCCGAATTCCGGCTATCTCATAGAAACGAACCCGCTCTATGGCGCGAATTCGCCGCTCGGTTCGCAATACATGATCGACCGCCTTGGCCTCAACCCCGAAACAACCCAAAAACGCCTCGGCGACGGCAACTACGAACAAAGCTTGATCCGCGACCAGCTGACCTCGCAGGTCGGCAACGCCATCATCACGCCCGGCGAAGACGAAGCGGCGCAGATGCAGCGGCTGATGGATAATGGCGTGAATGTGGCAGGCGCTCTCGGCCTCAAATACGGCGAGGCACTGACGCCCGAACAGGCCGCGAACCTCTCGACCGACATGGTCTGGATGGTCGAAACCGAAGTCATGGGCCAGAAAGTTCTCGCCCCCGTCGTTTACTTAAGCGCGGCGACTAAGGCCGGCTTTGCGGGCGGCGCGGCCATCGTCGGCAACGACGTGAACATGGACCTCGCTTCTGTCACCAAC
>JAQSWE010000095.1 GCA_029266795.1 Alphaproteobacteria bacterium
CACGATACACTTCTGACAGGATGCCGAGGAAAAGCGCATTGTCGTACAGCATCTTCTCGAAATGCGGCACCAGCCATTCTGCATCTACCGTGTATCGGCAAAATCCGCCGCCCAGATGGTCGTATAGACCACCTTGGCACATATGCGTCAGGCTATGGATGACGGCGGATTTGAATGCATCGCTGCCGGTGCGGATATACGCATCCCACAACAGCGAGATGATCGACAGCGAGGGGAATTTCGGCGCATCGCCGATGCCGCCGTTTACTTCATCCATGCGGGACAGGAAATAAAGCGAGATCTTGTCGAGCACCTCGCGCGACACGATGTGGCCTTCCTGACGTTCCTGCAGTTTATGGAGGGCGGTCGTGAGGCTTTTGACGTTATGCGTGATCTTGTCTTGCTGCTGGTGCCAGCTCTCGTTGACGCCGCGCAGGACCTCGCGAAACCCCGGCAGCCCGTGGCGGGGCAGTGGTGGAAAATAGGTGCCGCCCCAGAACGGCTCGCGCTCCGGCGTCAGGAACATCGTCAGCGGCCAGCCGCCCTGCTGCCCCATCAGTGCCAATGCGTTCTGGTAGATCATGTCGATATCGGGGCGTTCCTCGCGGTCGACCTTGATATTGATGAAATGCTGGTTCATCAGCGATGCCGTGTCACTGTCCTCGAAACTCTCATGCGCCATCACATGGCACCAATGACAGGCCGCGTAACCGATCGACAGCAATATCGGCTTGTTGAGGGTGCGCGCCATTTCGAAAGCGGCGCTGCCCCACGGCATCCAGTGCACGGGATTTTCCTTGTGCTGGCGCAGGTAGGGGCTCGTCTCGTTTGCCAGAAGATTCATATTGCCGGTGTCTTTCCTTTAACTTAAGTTAAGCTAGAACAGGGGTTGCACATGAGCAATGACGAATTGTTTTTCCGCCAGCATATCTTTTGCTGCACCAATGAACGCCCGCCCGACAGCCCACGCGGCAGCTGCAAGGCACGCGGCGCGGAGCCCTTGCGCAACTACCTGAAGGCGCGCGTGAAGGAACTGGGCATCGAGGGCGTGCGCGTGAACGGTGCCGGCTGTCTGGATCGTTGCGAGCTCGGACCCACAATGGTGATTTACCCCGAAGGCACATGGTACACCTATGGCAGCCGCGAAGATGTGGAGGAAATCATCGAAAGCCATGTGAAAAACGGCAAGCCTGTCGAGCGGCTGCTGCTGACGGCTGACCAAAAAGAACTCCGCGCCGAACAGAAAAAATGACGGATACGATTTTCGCCCTCTCGACCGGTTCCTACCGCTCCGCCATCGCCGTGATCCGCGTATCGGGGCCGAAGGCAGTCGAGACATTTCAGTTGTTCACAGCGAAGAAAAATTTTATACCACGACAAGGGATGGTGCTTACGCTGACTGACCCCGTGACACGCAGCGTCCTTGATTTTCGCGCGCTTGTGCTTGTCTATCCCGGCCCTGCCAGCTTTACAGGTGAAGACACCGTCGAATTCAACGTTCATGGCGGACGCGCGGTGATCGAGGGGATTTTGCGCAGCCTGTCACAAATTCCCGCCTGCCGCCCAGCTGAACCCGGCGAATTTACAAAGCGCGCCTTTCAGAACGGAAAGCTTGACCTGACCGAGGCCGAGGCGATCGCCGACCTCATCGATGCCGAAACCGAAATGCAAAAGGCACAGGCGATTGGGCAGGCGCATGGCGTGCTTTTTCAGCTTTATAGCGCATGGGCCGAAACGCTGTCGACCGTTCTCGCTTATCAGGAAGCGGATATCGAATTCCCCGAAGACGACCTGCCGGGCGGGCTGACGCTCGCGCAGAAGCCGCAGATCGAAAAACTGCGGAGCGATATCCGTGAACATCTCGACGACAATCGCCGCGGCGAACGCCTGCGAAATGGCATCCGCATCGCCATCATCGGCGCGCCGAATGCGGGTAAATCCAGCCTGATGAACGCGCTTGCCCGCCGCGATGTGGCAATCGTATCGGAAGAAGCGGGCACGACGCGCGACGTTATCGAGGTGCATCTTGACCTCGGCGGCTATCCCGTCATCCTCGCCGACACCGCAGGCCTGCGCGAAACCGAAAACAGGATCGAAGCCGAAGGCATCCGCCGCGCCGAAAACGCAGCACGCGACGCCGACTTGAAAATCGCACTGTTTGACGGCACATTGCCGGAAAAAGACGCCGAGACTATGAAACTCGTCGACGAAAATACGGTCGTCGTTTTCACCAAAGCTGATATCGCCAAAAAACAAATTCCTGAAATTCAGGTGTCGTCTTCCACCGGTGAAGGCATCGACACGCTGCTGAAACAAATTAGCGCCGCCATCGGCATCGCTTTTAAATCAAAGCCCGGCCCTGTGCTGACGCGCGAACGCCACCGCACCGCCTTGCTCGATACGGCATCCGCACTTGACCGTTGCCTTGCGACCCAAGCGCCTGAACTGGCGGCGGAAGACCTGAGACTCGCGCTTCGCGCGCTTGGTACGATTACAGGCCGCGTGCATGTGGAAGATCTGCTGGATAAAATCTTTCGGGATTTTTGTATCGGCAAATAGCCGACACTCAAATGTCCAAGTAACGGATTCTATTTAGAGATTCAGGCCGGCGTATAAAATGCTTGCCAAGCCTGCGCAAAAAAACTAAGAATAGTCGAAACCCCCAAACAAAACGCGGTTTCATTCATCCGGCAACGGCACACAAGCCCTGCCGGTATTGTTGTGTCTGAAAAACCGGAGAAAACCGATGAGAATCGAGACCGAACGCAAGCTGGATTTCAATGATGTGCTGATCCGCCCCAAACGCTCGCGCCTGAAATCGCGCGGCGATGTGGAAGTGAAGCGCACTTTCAAGCTGCCGCATGCCAAGGTCGAAATTTCTGGTGTGCCAATTATTGCGGCCAATATGGACACCGTCGGCACCATCAAAATGGCCGCCGCACTGGCAGAACACAGCATTTTCACCTCGCTGCACAAACACTATTCGCTCGATGAGCTGCAAAAAGCGAATATTTCCGGCGATTTTTCCTTCGCCACTTTCGGCATCGACGATATCAAGAAGGTCGATCATGTGCTGGAAGCGCTGAAGGGCAACAACATCAACAAAATCTGCTTGGACGTCGCCAACGGCTACACCGAAAATTTCGTTGAATTCGTGCAGACCGTGCGCAAGCATCATCCTGAAAAAATCATCATGGCCGGCAACGTGGCCACGCCCGATATGACCGAAGCGCTGATTCTGGCGGGCGCGGATATCGTGAAAGTTGGCATCGGTCCCGGTTCCGCCTGCATGACGCGCGCGATGACGGGGATCGGCTATCCGCAGCTTTCCGCAATCATCGAATGCGCGGATGCGGCGCACGGCCTTGCGGGCCTGATCTGCGCGGATGGCGGTTGCAAGATGCCGGGCGATGTCGCCAAGGCCTTTGCGGCGGGCGCGGATTTCGTGATGCTCGGCGGCATGTTCGCCGGCCATACCGAATGCATGAATGACGAGCAGCTGAAACAGCTGGCGCAATCCGACCACAACATGGTCGAATATTACGGCATGTCGTCCAAGGTTGCGATGGATCGTTACGCCGGCGGCGTCGCGCTGCACCGCGCATCGGAAGGCCGCGTTGTGAAGGTGGAATATAAAGGCGATGTGAAGGGCACGATCCAGGATATCCTGGGCGGCCTGCGCTCCGCTTGCACCTATGTCGGCGCACCCACGCTCAAACAGTTTTCCAAGCGCGCGACTTTTGTCATCAAAAATTCGGTCTAGGGCATAACGCGCAGCAGCAGGGGCTTGTTGCCCTGCTGCTGGTAAAAGCGCATGCCTTCGACCGGCAGCAGCCAGTCGGGCAGCTCGGCGTCGGGCTTGAAGAGACGCGGCTGGTAAACAGGGCAGACCAGCAAGGTATCCACGTTGCGTTTTTTCAACAGCTTGTGAAAAGCGTCAATATCCGCTGCCATCCGCATTTCCTTCAGGTCGCGCAATCCTGATGCCTCGCGGTGATAGTTCGAGCCGATAATCCGGTAGGGCGTGAAAAAAATCATTTCGCCGCCGACATCTTCATAGGTGTAAAAAATATCGCTTTTCTCACCCAGCAATTTTTGTAGCTGCTGCGTCTGGATAACATAGCGTATCTCGCTCATGCATCCCGTGCCTGCGGCGGTGCCTGCCTGGTGCATCTTGACGGACGCGGCGGCGGTTCCCGCGATATAGGCCGCCATGATCGTGATAACGAGATAAGGTTGCCACCGGCGCGGCGCAAAGGAAAAACGCCGCGCGGCGATGCTGATAGTGGGCAGCAAACCTGCGCAGAGGATAATGGCAATCGGTGCCATGTAATACGCCCAGCGTGTCTGAACAAGCGTCAGGAGCAGCATCATGCCAAGGAGTATACCGAGCGTCTGCAAAACTGCCTTTCTTTGCGCATTTCGGCGACCGCCGAAAACCGAAAACAGCAGCAGCGCCGCCAATAGCGGTTGCAGCAAGGTCGGCGCATAATGCTTGAAAGACGCAGCTAATAATGGCCGCGCTTCGCTCACCACCGGCAGGAAATCGGTAAAGATATAGGGGTCGGCATCGGCCATGGGCCCAAGAAAAAACTTGGGATAAAGCGCATAGACGCAGAAAGAACCCAGAAATCCGATGATGGCGGCAATGCCAAGCCGCGTCTTTTGATGCGGCGTTTTACGCCATAGCATCATCGTCGCGAAGATAGCGGCGCAGGCAATCCAAAGGACAGCAGCATGCACAATCGACAGCGAGTCATACGTCACGCGCGTTAGAATAAGAGGCGTGGGCATTTCGACAGGCAGTCCAAGCGTGACAGCGGCGGCGGCGCCCAGCGCGGCATAGACAGGTGCCTGCATCCTGTATTTATCATCGCCCGCTGCCAGAAAAGCATTTACGCCCATCACGCCCAGCGTCGCGCAATATATCAACAAGCCTTCTGTACTGATCCATATGATAAGGCCCGTGAGCAGTCCAGCGAGAAAAGCATGACGCGGCGGCAGGCTTCTTCGGGCCAGCAGCACCAGTATCCCGCACCACAAGACGCTCATCAACCCATGGTGGTCCGCATCGCCGGGTTTAAAGTAATCCCCGAAATAGGGGCTGCAGAAAAACAGCACGATAACGCAGGCCAGCACATGGTTGTGATTGAAAATCCTGCGCGCTGCCGCTGCCATTAACCCTGCCGCTGCAACAGACAGCAATGCCGGAAACCACGCAGCGGCAAGCATCAGCCGTAGTTCGGGCATGTCTCGTGAGGGCATCAGGCTGTATAAGCCTGCCAGCAGGAAATCGAGCGGGCGCGTCCAGTGTGTTGTAATCCCCCCGCTGGGCGCGTTGGTCTGCGGCACAGCATGATCGTAAAAATCTGCACCGCTCAGCCAGTCCCGCACCAGCGCCAGCCGCAACCAGACGTCGGGGTTATAAGGATGCAGCGGTGCCGCCAAGTCAGGCCAGCCGGATAAATCCGCCAGCCGCAGCAATAGCGGAATGGAGATAATAAAAAAGAAGGCAGCCCATATCCCGCGCCGCCAGTTCCTCGAAACCCGCGCCGTGGTCACGGGCTTACTTTCAGCAAAAGGGGTTTTGCGCCCGGCATATCAAAGAACTCCAGACCTTCGACAGGCTTCAACCAGACGGGCGGCTTTTCGCGGCCAAGCGAGAAGAGGAAATTGCCCGGCTTTTGTCCGGCAGGGCAGAACAGCAAGGCTTCGATCTTGCGCGCGTCGATAACTTTCTTCGCCTCTTCCGGTGTTTTTGCGTCGCGCAGACGGGCCATATCGCGCAGGCCGGTATGCTCGCGGTGGTAGTTGGAGGCGATGATGCGGTAAGGCGTGAAAAACTGCATTTCGCCGCCGATATCCTCCGGCACAAAAATAATAAGAGGCTCAGTGCCGAGATGTTTTTGCAGTTGCTGCGTCTGAACCAAATGGCGCAATTGTGTCGTGCACCACGCATCCGGTGCGGGGTCGCTCTTGACCGTGCGCACCATCATCGAAGTCGCCAGCACGGCAAGGCCCAGCACGACGTAGGGCCGCGCAATACGCGGCGCGCCGCGCAGCCATGAACCGGTATCGCCTTTCGCCGCTGTCGTCAGCGCGGGCAGCAGCGCCGCAACCGCGATTGCCGCGACGGGCTGTAGGTAATATCCCCAGCGCGCTTGCAGCAGCGTCATCACAAGCGTCATCAGCAGCAGCGCTCCGAGGATGATAATCCGCCGCAAGCGTGCAGCACGGATTTTTGGCATGGAAAGCACGATTCCCATCAGGAAAATGGCCAGCGCAGGCACCATCAGCGCTTTCGACGCAAATTCGGGCGTGCTGCGCAGGAGCGGCTTGGCCTCCGCAACCATCGGCAGGAATCCTTGCAGGATATAGGGATCGGCATCGCCGAGCGGCCCCAGGTAAAAGCGCGGGAAGACGGCATACTGCGCCAGCAGCGTCGCCGCACCCAAAACGCAAGCCGCAAAAAACCGGGCAGCCGCACTCATGGGTACACGGAAGAGCGCTGCCATGATCGCCGTGCCTGCAACCGTGAGCCAGAGCAATGTTATATGCACAACAGACAGCGTATCCAGCAGCGGTCGATGCAGTATTTCACCAGCAGGCATTTCGATGAAGACAGCGCCGGTTAGTGTGAATGCAGCGCCAAGCGCCGTGAATGCGGGTATGGCGGCGCGCTGGGGCCGCAACACCGCATCCAATCCCAGTAACAAGAATACCGCGCCTGACAGTATTAAAGCCTCGGGGCTGGCCCACAACATCCCCCCCAGCAGCACGCCCAGCACCAGCGCCGCGCTTCTGGATATATGATCGGACATCAGAACCAGCAGAACGCCGCACCACAACGCGGCCAGCAATCCATGATGGTCGGCATCTCCAGGCGATGTGTAATCATAGACACTCGTCAGCAGCAGCAGCGCGGCAATCCCCATGACTTGCACATGGCGGAACTGGCGGCGCGCGGCGGCGGCCAGCAGCGCAAATGTTGCAAATCCCAGTGTCACCGGCAGCCATGTTGCGGCCAGCATCATGCGTACTTCCATGCCCAGCCGCGCGGGGAATAATGCATAGAACGTCGATATCAAAATATCCATCGGCCGTGTCCACGGCGTCGCGATGCCGCCGATGGGCGCATTGGTGCGCGGCACGTCGTGGCTGAAAAAATCGCCGCCCGATATCCACTGCTTCACCTGCGTCAGCCGCAGCCATGCATCGGGGTCGGCAGGGTTGAGCGGAAATTCCAGTTTCGGATAAGCGTATATCGCGCTTAAATGCCCCGTCAGTTTTGACGTACCCAGCGCCAGCAGCGCAAATAGCCCCCAGATCAGGGCTTCACGCAACCGCCGCGGGCTGGCCGCCGGCAGCCGCGATAAAACGGGCGCACTGTTCGGCAGCAGCATATTGATGAAGAACCAGCCACAGCCGGCGCCGGCCGCCGCGCCAAGCGCAAGTGCGGTCATCCTGCCGAAAGAATCCAGTGGCAGCGGCATCACATGCAGCAGCCGCGCGAAAAGGGCAAAGTTGAGGATCGCGCCGGCCAGCACCAAGGCACCGAATGGCACGGGCTGGCCTTTAGCTGTCTTCAGCGCGCCGATATCCCGGAAGATAAAACGGCGTCCCGTGAGGTATAGGGCGAGCACTGCGACACCAAGACCGCAGATCCGCGCCAGATGCACCTGCCAGCCGGTGCCTGCGAGCAGTTCCGTGACGCCCGCATCCAATAGGGCGCAAAACAGGCTTGCCGCGAGGAAGCGCCGGATAACGGGATGGGCCGTAAGGGTCAGGGACATATGTGGTTTAACCTCCCGCCGTGAATGGCCGGGTCAGGTTATTGTGCAGCAAGGGACCACCAGTCGCAAAGCTAAACCGCTGCGAAGACTGAGGGGGCTATTTTGGAAATTGGGGGACAGGCACGTACAGCAAAAGCGTACACCAGAAAAACGAAGCCCCGCTTGCTTCAGCGGGGCCAGTTTTCTTGTTTTTCTTATTCTTACAGTACCCTCTCATTAGGCCGAGAGATCCAGTGTTGAGCCATTTTTTTTGCTTATGGCGGGCTTTTAGTACAGATATGTTGTGTGCGGATTGAAACCCCAGACTCAACATCTTTTAAGCAAGGCGGTTATACCTCTGGCAACAAAAACCCGCAAGCTATTCTTTTCATAAGCTTATTATTATAGACTAAAGCAGGAAAACATTATTATACTGCGTTGCAACAACCGGGGGCGTAATTTAATTATAATGATTAATTCCGCAAACGCTTATCCCCAAGTTGGTCACGGCGGCCGCGAGTCGAATCGACAGCGATCACCCTCGGCTGTCACCGGCTGAACCGGATATGCCGTAACCAAGAAATTACGTTGACGAAAATTAAAAATATCAGTAGTTTGCCCTTCGTCGTTGAATACCAACGATTCCGACAATATGGAACAGTAACATGAAAAAGACCTCGTCCCTGAAATCGCTGAAAACACGCGATAAAAACAACAAAGTGGTTCGCCGTCGCGATGGCAAAGGCAAGATGCGCCTTTACGTCATCAACAAGGAAAACCCCCGCATGAAAGCCAAGCAGTAATCTCTCCGAACGTTTTTTCCGTGACTCCCCGCAAGGGGCTTTAGGAACCCAAGATGCTCTCGAGACTGCTAGGCCTTATGTCCGCCGATATGGCGATCGACCTTGGAACCGCAAATACCCTCGTG
>JAQSWE010000308.1 GCA_029266795.1 Alphaproteobacteria bacterium
GCCAAGTCCCTGCCTCAGCGTCAGCGGGTCCGGCAGGAAGATCAGCGCCAGCACCGTTGCGACAGCGGGATACAGCGACGAAATCATAGACGCATAGGTGAGCGGCCCGCGCTGCAGCGCGATCAGATAGAACACTTGTCCCAGCGTGCCACAGGCCCCTGTCGCCATGGCGAGAAGCACGCCCGTCATCTCGAACTCGAACTGCCCCCAGAACGCGAGCTGCACGCCGCAGGCGGTCAGGAAAAAGAACAAGCAGTTATAAACGATCATGTGGAGCGGCTGCATACTGCGCAGCAGAAGCTTCGGCAGGAACGCCGTCAGCCCCCAGACAACGAGGGCAACCAGCGCCGGGAAAAACCAGGCGGCATTTGAAGACAGGACGGATATATCCATAATTCGACGCATCCCCCAGCGTGTTGAACGTTTATATCAAGGCGGAAGGCGTTTCTGTAGCGAAATTTCGTCAACGTCGCCAAAGTCTTGGCTTGCACCCTCGAACAGGCGTATATAAATAAATCAGCACAGTCAGGAGTACCATCCGTGGCCGATTCATCCGCACCCAAGCGCTTTCTTGTTTCCTGGGACCAGTTCCACCGCGATTGCAAAGCGCTCGCATGGCGCCTTGTCGAAAAGCGCGCCGACTGGAAAGGCATTATCGGCATCACGCGCGGTGGATTGATCCCGACCGGCCTGCTGGCGCGCGAGCTGGATATCAAGCTGATCGAAAGCATCGGCATTTCCAGCTATGACGACAAAAACCAGCGCGAAGCAGTGGTGTTGAAAAACATCAATGCCGAACTGGTGGGCGACGGCGACGGCTGGCTGGTGGTCGACGACCTCGTCGATACCGGCGGCACCGCCAAGATCATCCGCAAGATGCTCCCCAAGGCGCATTTTGCGACCGTCTACGCAAAGCCTGCCGGCGAGCCGCTGGTCGACACGTATGTCACCTGGGTAAGCCAGGATACCTGGATCTACTTCCCTTGGGATATTGACTTCCAGCCGGTAGAACCCATCGTGGCCGAGCGCAAACGGGTGGATTCAAAATAAGAAACGCGATAAATTGATACCCAAGAAAAAAGAACAATAAAAAGGACTTTCTTTCCATGAACATGGAATCCAACAAAATACTCGCCGCCATCCTCGTTGCCGGCATCATCGGCATGCTGGCGGGCTTTGTCTCCCACAAGCTGTATCACCCGCAGCATCTAGAAAAAGACGCTTATGAAATCGCCGCAGCTGAAGGCGGCGGCGGTGGCGGACCTGCGGCCGTCGAACAGACCGAACCGGAGCCGATTGATATCGCGGCCGCCGATGTGGTGAAGGGCGAGAAGCTGGCGAAAGTCTGCGCATCCTGCCACAGCTTTGACAATGGCGGCCCCAACAAGGTCGGCCCCAACCTCTTCGGCATCGTGGGCAACAAGCATGCGCACAGCGCAACCTTCGCCTATTCCGATGCAATGAAAGCCGAAAGCGCCAAGAAGTGGGATTACGATGCGCTCAACAAATTCCTGTGGAGCCCCAAGAAAGGCATCCCCGGCACCAAGATGAGCTTTGCCGGCATCAAGAAACCCGAAGACCGTGCCGCCGTCATCAAATGGCTTGAAACGCAGAAGTAAGCGTTTCGCGTAACCTAAAAAAATCAGCCCCCGTTCCAAGCGGGGGCTGTTTTTTTTATGGCCGATGGTGTGTGGGGCATCGACCGCTTACGGGGTGGGCGGGGTATTAAATGTATTTGTGGTACGGGCCCTCGACATCGCGGTCGGTCACAAGGCAGCCAGTCTCGTATTTGACCTTGCGGGCGGCCTCGAACTCCGACATTGCGAAGACGACATAGGGCAGTTTCTTGCCGTCGATATCGAGGTTCACGGTGTAATAGCCGCCTTTGGTCTGCTGCAGGGCTTCGTGTGAATGTTCTGTAGAGTTTTGCATAAGAGATACTCCTGTAAAATATACAATGGAGGTGATGCTGCGGTTCCCTGACCACCCTTCCGTATCTTTCGATGCATACATTATGCCAAATAAATTACGTTTGTATTACAGTAACTTAGCCGTTTTTAGCCATCCAGCATATTTTTCCACCGGCAACCAGCCACCCGGCAAAATCAGCCGCAGAACACCTGCTTTGTAACGCGTTTTACCTGGAAGACATGGCGGGTCGAATGCTCCCCGTCCTTTATATCGATACGCCCGCGCGCGAAGCCGGAATCGACCGCGCCCATGGTGATCGTGCCGGAAAGCGGCGCGCAGGGTTTGTCTTTCAGGCAAGATAGTATCTGACCATGCCCGCGCTCGGACTTGCCATCCGCCGGAAAAGCCGCGGTAGCCGGGGCTGCCCGCTCGGCGATGCTGTCATAGACATGCGCGACGATACCGTTATCGAGCGTGATCATATATGCCGCGCCATCCCACGGCGCGCAGGACCGCTCCAGTGTTCCGCCGATCACCATGCCCCCGCGCGCTGCGGGATTGCCGGTGCTTTCGGCGACCATGTCCATATTCTCCGCGATTTCATTGCCGTTTTCGTCAGCCAGCCTCACCGTCTTTCACACCGCGCACGGCCTTGTCGACCTTCAGGGTGGTAAGCCCATCTTCAACGCGCAGCACGGTGCCGTAAAAGACCTGGTTTGCGTTTTTCAGTTGCTCCTCAAAAGGCCGCGGCAGATACCTGCAGGCTTCCGCCCTGCCTGCAAAAGCCAACACCAGACAAACGAACGCTAATGTCCTGAACAACATGAAAACCTCCCTGAATGACTAAAGATTAGACGATGCCCGTATAAAATTCCTTGGAATCCTTGAAAAATCTCCCAAAAACAAAGACTTTACCGGAATCGGCTCTTTCTGCTACATTTCCGGCCTATCGAGAGGACAGGTGGCCGAGCGGTTGAAGGCGCTAGTCTCGAAATCTACCAACATCAAATCGCACCCTAAAATTACCCTTATAATTCAATCGGTTAAGTTCTTTAACTTTTCCGTAGTATACTTACACATGTGTTACACACTTTTCGTTGTTGGAGTGTCGCCATGAACCCCGAAATGAACATCGAAACCCACACCGTTATGGATGGCAAAGTCCAACTCTATAAACGTGGGGAGAGCAGGTTCTGGCAATGCTCAACCTATATGGACGGTCAAAATCACCGTACCTCCACAAAGGAAGAAACCCTCACTATGGCAAAGGAATTTGCCCGCGAGTGGTACATGATAGCCTATGCAGATTCAGCTAGGAGAAGGCGGAACACGAGAAC
>JAQSWE010000096.1:0-11309 GCA_029266795.1 Alphaproteobacteria bacterium
TCCAGCAGCTTACCGCCGAGCAAATCCATCTTGAACGAGGTGCGGTCGTATGTCGCATGGCCTGACACATCCAGCACCGGCGGCATGGTGGACAGGTAATTAACGTCGATATCCGTGAAATCGATATCACCGCCCAGGGACCGCACCGAAACTTTTTTCTCGGCATTCGCGTCATAGGCCAGCACCATCGCAATCGTGGCGTTCTGCGCGATGCCCTTGGTCAGGCGCGTCGTCACCCAGGCGCGCGGGTCGGGTGCCAGCGTCGCGGGCCAGTATTTATGCAGGTCGTCCATCGGCGTGTTGATCAGTGTACCTGCGACGGTCGCGACGCGCACGCCGCCTTCCTCCGTCGCCACCTTCACCGTCAGCGCGGCCTGTGGGTTGATGGCGGCTTCCTTTTTCTTTTCGCCTTCGACGGGAACAGTGTCGGGCGCACCGATATCGAGTTTCAGCTGGGTGATTTCGGCGGTGCCGGTCGGGGCATCGAGACTTCCCTGCATGAACAGGTTCTTCACCGGCAGCGGCTCGGGGTACAAATCCATCACGTTGAAGGTGCCGTTTTTTCCGCCGATGACGAAGCGCGCCTGCGCGGGGCGGAATTCGGGGTCGAGCGACAGGCTGATGCTCGACGTCACCGGCATATCGATGCCGGACAGCATTTTCAGGCTCTCGCTCTGCTGCGCCAGCGTTGCGGGGTTGAAACCCGTCAGCGCGAACATCGCGCCGGTCTTCCCGCTTTCCCAGTTATACTTGATTTCGGTGCGCACCGATGCGCGTGCCGCCGCCCCCATGTCGAGGCTCATCTGCGCATTCGCAGCGAGCCCCTTTGCCGTGCGCGCAACCGACACATCGGCGTCGCGCGACATCCAGCGCACCTGCATGATGCGGTCTTCATAAAGCAGCTTTGCGTCGGAAATCGCGATTTCCTGCAACCCGTCCAGCATGCCAAGGCCGGATCGATCGCGTAGCAGGTCAAGAATGCCGCGCACCAGCTGCTGGCGGCTTTGTTCATCCGGTTTTATTTCCGGCGGCTTCGGCAGCGCAGGGAGCGGTTCTTCCACCACAGGCTTCGGCACCTCGTCCTCGTCGCCGAGGTTGAGCGCGAATTTGCCGTCTTCCTGCCGGATAACGGCAAGCGCGGGGCCGTAAAGGCGGATAACGCGCGGCACGATGCGGCCGAACACAAGGTTGCGCTTCGACAGCTGGACGCGCAGCCGCTTGATCGCCAGCACGGGCGTCGCATCGTCGCGCGTGACGGCCAGTTTCTCCATTTCGATTTCAAACGGCTGGAACCGACCGCCCCAAATCATCTGCGCGCCGCCCAGCTTGAACTTGAAGCCGTCGATGTCGCGGTCAAAGGCCTGCTCGATGCGCGTGGTCAGGTAGGGGTTGATGGCGAGCGGCCCCTGGCTCAGCCGCCACAGCAGGCCCAGCCATGCCAGCACCACCACAAGCGAGACCACGCCCGCGATTTCGAGACAGATGACAGTGGCGCGGCTGAAATGGCGGACAAATTTTTTCATGTTATCATTGCTGTGATGGCCTGATATTATAGGCACTTAATCAACCAAGAGTATGCCTTTTTGAGCCGCGATTTTCCACAGAAACCCCCGAAAAAAAGCGCGAAAACGGATGTTTTGCCGTGGCAGGCGCTGATTTCGCGCCACAGCCCCTATCTCACGGGCATCGGCGCGGAATCCTGCGCGGGCGATCCCGATAAAGCGCTGGCCGACCTGTTGCAGGAAACCCACGCGGGTGTTGCAAAAGCGACGGATGCGGATAGCGTCATGCGTGTCTTGCGCATTGGAAAACGAAAGCTCGCGGCCCTGACCGCCGCCGCCGATTTGCGCGGCGCATGGGACGATGTGCAGGTGATGAAGGCGCTCTCGGATTACGCCGATGCCGCTGTTTCCCATGCGCTCACGTTTTTGCTCGCGGGCGCACATGCGGCAAAGACGATCAAGCTGCCATATCCGAAAACGCCGCAGCGCGATTGCGGCGTCATCGTGATCGCGCTCGGCAAATGGGGCGCGCGGGAATTAAACTATTCCAGCGATATCGATTTGATGGTGATTTTCGATCCCGCAAAATCGCCGGTGAAAAACAGCGACGAGACGCAGAATTTTTTTATTCGCCTCACGCGCGACCTCGCGCGCCTGCTTGACCAACCGACGGGTGATGGTTATGTGTTCCGCACCGATTTGCGTTTGCGACCCGATCCCGGCGCGATGCCGCTCGCGATTTCCATCAACGCAGCCGAAACCTATTACGGCACTGTAGGCCAGAACTGGGAACGCGCCGCGATGATCAAGGCGCGCCCCATGGCGGGCGACGACGATCTGGCGGCGGATTTCATGAAGATCATGCAGATGTGGATCTGGCGCAAGAATTTGGATTTCGCGGCGATACAGGACATCCATTCCATCAAGCGCCAGATCAATGCCGCGCAGGCGAGGCGCGCGGGGAAAAAGACGAAGGCGAACCCGTTCCTCGATTTCAACGTGAAACTGGGGCATGGCGGCATCCGCGAGATCGAATTTTTTGCGCAGACGCAGCAGCTGATTTTCGGCGGGCGGGAACCGGCCTTGCGCGATCCGCGCACGCTGGTGACGCTCGGCACGCTCGCGGAAAAAGGCCAGATTACGGCGAAGATGCGCGATGAATTGACATCCGCCTATTTGTTCCTCCGCCGTGTCGAACACCGGCTGCAGATGCAGGACGACCGCCAAACGCATAGCCTGCCCTCGTCGCAGGAGGCGTTTGGCGATGTCGCGCATTTTGCGGGCTATGATACGCCAAAAAAATTCATGGCCGATCTTGAAAAACATACCGGCGTGGTGCGCAAATTATATGCGGGGCTGTTCACCGAAGCGCCGAGCCTGTCGCAGACGGGGAATTTGGTTTTCACCGGCGTTGAAGACGATCCCGAAACGCTGGTGACGCTGTCGGGAATGGGTTTCCGGGAGCCGGGCAAAATCACCGCCGCCGTGCGCGGCTGGCATCATGGCCGCTATCGCGCCGTGCGCAGCGAACGCGCGCGCCAGATCCTCACCGAAATCACGCCGCATCTCCTGACGACGCTGGGCGCGACGCCGCATCCGGATGACGCCTTTATCCGCTTCGACCAGTTTTTGTCGCGGCTGCCCTCGGGCATTCCGATTTTCTCGATGTTCCAGCGCAATCCTGCGTATTGAGCCATGATTTTTTCGGCGGCCTGCCCGCTATCGCCGCGCTCAAAATTGATTTGCAGCGCATGCTCGAATCCGCGCGCGATTATCAGGACATTCTCGACATGACGCGCCGCTGGGCGCGGGAACGGCGTTTCCATGCCGGCATCCATATTTTAAAATCCCTGTCGCCGCCGCGCCGGTGCGCGCAGTATTTGTCGGATATCGCTGAAACCGCTTTGACCTGTTTGCTACCCTTCGTTGAAAAAGAATTCGCGGGCGCGCATGGTGTTTTTAAATCCGGCGAATTTATCCTGCTCGCCATGGGCAGCTTCGCCGCGCAGGAAATGTATGCCGACAGCGATCTTGACATCATCGCGCTGTATAAAACTTCCGAAAAAGAAAAAACCAGCAGCGGCACAAAACCGCTGACACCGAATGTTTATTATATTCGTTTGATGCAGCGTTTGATCTCCGCGCTCTCCGCGCCGACGGCGGAAGGCATTCTGTACGAAGTGGATGCGCGGCTGCGCCCCGCCGGAAATGACGGGCCGCTGGCAGCACAGCTTGACGGATTTTTTGACTATCACAAAAAAGACGCCTGGGTCTGGGAACATATGAGCCTCATCCGCTCCCGCCTTGTTTACGCGACACCCGCGACGGCAAAGTATTTCACCGAAGAAATCACCAAAATTCTGTCGGTCAAACGCGACGAAAAAGAACTGCGCGACGAAATGCTGGATATGCGCGGGAAAGTCGAAAAACAATTCGGCTCGAAAGACGCGTGGCAGCTGAAATACCGGCGCGGCGGATTGATGGACGTAATGTTCGCCGTGCAGTTCCTCATCCTGCAAAACGCGCATAAATATAAGGGCTTGTTTGTACCGTCGCTCGACGACGCGATTTCCGTCTTGAAAAAGAAGAAGCTTTTGACCGCGGCCGACGCCGAAAAATTATCCGCCGCACATCACGACGCGCAAGCCGCGCAGTCGTTTTTGCGCCTCTGCGCGGAACTGCCGTTCGATCCGGTAAAAGACCCGCCGGGGCTAAAAAATGCGCTGGCGGAAGGTGTCGGGGGGAGGAAAATGACGTTCAAAACGCTGGCCGCGCGGCTTGAAAAGAACTGCAAAAATGCGTTTCAGGTGTATAAAAAGCTGCTGCAGGGATGACACAGCGCCACCATGGGTTTTCCATGGGTTTTCTATGCGTTCCAGCACATAGCACTTTTGAAAAAAGACCGTCATAACAAGCACTTAAAAAATGACGTTTTTTAAAAACGCCAAAATTTTGTCCTGATAAATCAGTCACTTAAAAAGAAAGAAAATTACTTCTCGAGCGCGCGGAGGCTCAGGCGCTCGATCTCGCGGGCGACCATTTTCTCGATAATGTGCTGCAGGTTCTGGTCGAGCCACTGGCGGAGCAGCGGCTTCAGCACTTCGCGCGTCATGTCTTCGAGCGTCACATTGCCGGGACGGCCGGGCAGTTCGCGCTCGACCGACATGTTGTTGGCGAGCAGCCGCGCGAGCGAGGCGACGGCGGCATCGGCGGTGTTGTCGGAAACAAGATGGTCGGTGTCGTCTTCCACAACTTCATCCTCCGGGCTTTCCTCCAGCACGATGCGCGGCGCGGCCGGCTTCGGCGGATCCACGCGTTCGGTCAGGTCGAGGATGGGTTCAGGACGGACGGGCGCGGGCGGCGGCGTGACCGGGCGCGGCGCCTCGATCTGCTTCGGCTTGGGCGGAACGGGCGCGGAGATGGATTCAGCGGGCTTCGCGGGTTTCGCCGCTGCCGTCGCCGCATCTACGGGCGTGCCGTCTTCGGAAATGATCTGGCGGATGGATTCCAGAATTTCCTCGATCGACGGTTCCTGTTCTGTCTTTATTTCAGCCATTGCCTCGTCACATTCGTCTGGAATCAGGGTATCAAAAAACCGTTGAATATAAAAGTTTTAGGTGATTTTCCTGCCAAAGGCGAGTCAGATTTCACCGCAAACCCTATTTCTGTAAACTTCCTAGAACGCGAAAGCCTTCGCCGCCTCAAAGCCGACCAGCGTCGGCGTCGCCGCATCGAACAGCACGCGGGTCGAGAAATGGTCGCCATGGCGCTCGATCAGCACCGCCTGCCCCATATGCCCGTGCTGCGAGACGACCGTCACCAGGCGCCCGCCATCGGCCAGCTGCTGCTTGATGCCGTCCGGCACGGCGGAAACGGAGCCGTTGATGAGGATGACGTTATAGGGGCCTTGCGCCGCGTAACCTTCCGACAGCTTGGCCTGACGCACGACGACGACATTGATAATGTCGAGATCATGCAGCAGCTTGTCGGCTTCATTTGCCAGCGTTTCTTCAATCTCGAGCCCGACGACGGTCGCGGCCAGATGCCCCATGACGGCGGTGGTGTAGCCGGTGTTGCAGCCGATATCCAGCACGATATCGGATTTCTGGATGTTCGCTTCCTGTATCAGGCGGGCGATAATCACGGGCTCGCGCAGGTAACGGCCATTGCCCAGCGCGACGTCTTCGTCGACATAGGCGAAGCCCTGCAGGTGGCGCGGCACGAATTTTTCGCGCGGGATCTTCCGCATCGCGTCGATGATCGCCGGATCTGTCACCCGGTTGGGGCGCAGCTGGCAATCAACCATGTTTTCACGTGCTTTTTCAAAAGTTTGCGCCATATTCCCAATCCGGTAAATGAGACTCGGTTCCTGCCCCTACTATACACCGAAGCCAAACCGGAAAAAGCCCATTTTTTGAAGCGCAATCAACAGGCTGGCAAAAACCCTTGTTTCTGCTGCGCGGGCGCATTATAAATCACTGCTTGCCGGTTCACTCTGCCGCTCCGGTGATTATATATAGCGATATATAGCTTTGTTTTGCTGGTTATGGCGCGGTGGCAGAATGGCGATGTAGAGGACTGCAAATCCTCGAATGCCGGTTCGATTCCGGCCCGTGCCTCCAGCGACATTTTTCCGATCATAATTATTATTGTTTAGCATGCGATAAAAAGCGATGTTGAGGCGTTATATGTTGCGCTGAATAACCGCGGGCGGGCTGCGGCTTTTATACGGACCACCACCTCCATGACGGGCACGATCCAAGCGGAGAATTCGACCATTCTGGAAAGCATCACGGATGCTTTCGTCAGCCTCGATGCCGCGTGGAATTTCACCTATGTGAACGCGCAGGCGGAGCGCATCTATAAAAAATCGCGTGCCGAGCTGCTGGGGCGGAATTTCTGGGATGTTTTCCCGACCGCGCGCAATTCGATTTTCGAGGAAACCTATACCGACGTCATGACGACGCGTCGCGCGCGCGTCTTGGAGGCGTTCTTCAAGCCGCTCGACGAGAGCTGGTTCGAGATCAATATCTACCCCCTCAAGGACGGCGGGCTTGCCTTTTATTTCCGCGACATCACGGCGCGCAAAAAGATGGAAGCGATCGTCGAGGGGCAGCGCCGCGCGATGGAGCTGGCGCTGGCCGACACGCCGATCACCCAGATACTGGAGGTGCTGACCAACGCGGTCGAAGCACAGTCGGGCAACGGCGCAATCGCCTGCATCATGCTGGCGGATGCGCAAGGCAAGCGCCTGCATAACGGCGCCGGCCCCAGCCTGCCGGAAGCGTATCGCCGCGCGGTCGACGGGATGGAGATCGGCCCTGCCTCCGGTTCCTGCGGCACATCGGCCTTTACCCAGAAAATGACGATTGTCGAGGATATCGCGAACGACCCGCTCTGGGCACCGGTGCGCGACCTTGCGCTGGGCCACAACCTGCGCGCCTGCTGGTCGACGCCGATTATCTCATCCCATGGCCGCACGCTCGGCACCTTCGCGGTCTATTACCCGGAAGTGCGCGGGCCGGTCGAGAATGACAGGAATATCGTGGCAGCGCTGGTGCAGACAGCGGCCGTTATCATCGAGCGCACGAATTACCATGCCGCGCGCATCGAGGCCGAGACCGCGCTGCGCCGCAGCGACGAGAGCATGCAGCGCGAACGCCGCGTCTACGAGACGGTGATGTCGAACACGCCCGACTTTATCTATACCTTCGACCTGCAGCGGCGTTTCAATTATATCAACAAGTCGCTGCTGGAGATGTGGGGACGCACCTGGGAAAATTCCACCGGGCGGACTTTCCACGAGCTGGGTTACGAGCCCTGGCACGCCGAGATGCACGACCGCGAGCTGATCGAGGTGATCGCCACGAAAAAAGCAATACGCGGCGAAGTGCCGTTCAACGGCACCTTTGGCCGCCGCATTTACGATTATATCTTCGTGCCCGTGCTGAATGACGCGGGCGATGTGGAGGCCGTGATCGGCACCACGCGCGACGTCACGCACCGGAAAGAGGCGGAAGACACGCTGCGCGCGAGCGAAAGCCGCTTCCGCTTCCTGACCGAGCTGGAGGAAGCGACGCGGGGCGTGGGCGATGCCGGCCGCATCATGGAAATCGCCACGCGCATGACGGCGGAACACCTGAAAAGCTCGCGCTGCGCCTATGCGGATCTGGAGCCCGACGGCGACCATTTCACGATCCGCGCCGATTACGTGGCGGACGGATCCGCCAGCACCGTCGGCTTTTACAGTCTCGACCTGTTCGGCAGCAAGGCGGTTGCGGATTTGAACGCAGCCCGCACGCTGGTCATCCGTAATGTGGACGCAGAACTGGCGGCGCAGGACGGCGGCGACATGTTCCGCGCGATCGGTATACAGGCGATCATCACCATTCCGCTGGTGAAGGACGGCCAGCTGCGGGCGATGATGGCCGCGCACCAGAACGTGCCGCGCGACTGGACGCCCGATGAAATCCGCCTGATGGAAATCGTGGCGGAACGCAGCTGGGCCTATATCGAGCGCGTGCGGCACGAGGCGATGCTGCTGGAGGCCGACCGCAAAAAGGACGAGTTCCTCGCGACACTCGCGCATGAACTGCGCAACCCACTCGCCCCCATTCGCAACGCGCTGCATATATTTGAAAAAGGCGGCGCGGATGAAAAGGTGACGGCGGGCGCGCGCGAATTGATGACGCGGCAGGTGGGGCAGATGATCCGCCTTGTCGACGACCTGATGGACGTCTCCCGCATCACGCATGGGAAGATCGAATTGCGGCAGGAAACCGTGACGCTGGCCGCCGTCATCCACAGCGCGACCGAAACCGCGCAGCCGCTGCTGTCGGATAAAAAACATACGCTCGCCGTCGACCTGCCGCCGCAGGATATTTTCGTGACGGGCGACCCGGTGCGCCTCGGCCAGATATTCTCGAACCTTTTGAACAACGCGGCGAAATATACGAATGCGGGCGGCTCCATCGGCATCACGGCGGCGCTGTCCGGCGACACGGTCAGCATCGCCGTCACCGATAATGGCATCGGCATCCCGCCCGAAAAACTCGGCCATGTCTTCGACATGTTCACGCAAGTCGACAGCTCGATCGAGCGCGCGCAAGGCGGGCTCGGCATCGGCCTCACGCTCGTGAAAAACCTTGTCGAGCGCCATGGCGGGACAATATCGGTCGCGAGCGGCGGCGCCGGCAAGGGCAGCCGCTTCACCGTCACGCTGCCAGTCAGCAAAGCTGCGGCTCCCGCAAAACCCGCCGCCCCCGCCACCGCCCCGCGCGCAATGCTCAAGGTAATGGTGGTCGACGATAACCGTGATTCAGCGCAGACGATGGGCTGGACGATGGAATTGCTGGGCTGCGAAGCGCGTGTGCTGACGAATGCGGCGGATGCGATTGCGGCGGCGAAGGATTATCTGCCCGATGTCGTGCTTCTCGATATCGGCATGCCGGGCATTTTGCGCGCGCAGCCGGGCCTTGAAAACACGATGTTCATCGCCCAGACCGGCTGGGGACAGGCGGAGCACCGCCAGAAATCGAAAGAGGCCGGGTTCCACCATCACCTCGTCAAGCCCATCGACATGAAGGAATTGGGCGCGCTGCTAGCGGCGAAAGCCTAGCGCGTTACTTGTTTACTCCACCCCTCACCCCATTCCGCGTATACCGCCAATTCAAGGCGCGCACATCGCTGCGGGCTTTGGCGTCCATACGGTCGGTATCGGCGCGCGACAGATGGCGGGCGGCTTCCGTCATGAATGGCCGGATGCGTTTCATGTCGGCCTCATAAACGCGTGACTTGCCGAACGGGATTTTGTACAGCGGTCCGTCAAAATGCACTTGGGGGCCGTACATGTCATCTTCATGCCATGCGGCGATGCGTGCGAATGCCTTGTACGCCTTGGCATATTTTTTCTGCTCGACATACAACTTGCCGAGCGTTTCGCGGCAGATGGAGCTTGCCATGAACTCTTTGTCTGCACAGGACTTTAGGTATTGCTCGGCAATTTTGTCGTTCGCGGCGCTGCGGCGGGTACCGGTGCAAAAGCGCACCTCGCCTTTTGTTTTTCTCGGGTCATACGTCCATTCGCCGTCAGGTCCGCCATCATAGGGCACACGTGCGAGATAATAGTTTGCAAGCGCATGTTCCGCCCGCCCGCTATCCTGCTGGTCGTGGCTGCGCGCTGCGAGGGTCAGCCATTTCAGCGTGTCGCGCCCGTGATGCGCTGCAGGTTCATCGGTGCAAGCCGTCATGCCGAGCCAATAGGCTTCATTGCCATCCCCTGCCCGCGCGGCTGCTTCGCGCGCGGCATCGTTCGCGTATTTCTTTTCTCCCTGCTGGGGAGCGCAGGCGGCAAGACCGAGGACCATGGCGATGGCGAGAGAAAGGGCGGGTCTGAACGGGCGCATAAAAATCTCCTTTAATATCAAAGGCTATTATAGGCGAAAGGCGGACAAAAAACGGTTAACGGGGCGATTCCGTGGATTGACATAGTGCCGGGATGCTTTACAAACACCTGCAGTACCCATAATTAACCCCGTTCTTTTCAAGGAGATTCAACATGGATAACAACAAAAAAGCTTCTTCCGCATTCAACCGCGTTGCCAAAGGTGCGCTGGCTGGCATGGGCATCGCTGTCGTTGGCGCAGCGGTGCTGCCGGTTGTGACAGTTTCGGCTCCCGTTGTCATCGTCGGTGGCGTGATCGGCGCATGGCTTAACAGCCGCAACAAGCCCTAATCGGTTTGACTCAATTGGATAAACCGGCGGGTCGCAAGGCCCGCCGGTTTTCTTTTGCGCGGGTTATTGAACGGCTGGAACAGATTATGTGGTGGAGCGTTTGATGTGCAGTCATTTGAACCGGCAAAAGGAAACACCCCATGTCCACCAATCCCCCAATCCCCGACGATATCATCACCCCGCCGCAGGCGCCGGATTCCGTGCAATACGTGCTGATGATCACCGCCGACAAGGTTGAGGACCTGGAGTTTTTCTATCCCTACTACCGCCTCGTCGAAGAAGGCGTCCGCGTCGATGTCGCCACGCCGAACGGCGGCGCGTTCAAGGGCAAGAACGGGTACGAATTGAAAGAGACGCTGAAGATCGAAGGCCTTAACCCCGACGCCTATCACATGCTCATCATCCCGGGCGGCAAAGCGCCGGAGGAATTGAAGAAATCCGAAGCGGCAATTGATTTCGTGCGCGTCTTCGCAAGCCAGGGCAAAACGATTGCCGCGATCTGCCACGGCCCTCAGCTGCTGGCGACCGCCGGCGTGATTGAAGGCGCAACGCTCTCCGGCTATCCCGAAATCCGCGGCGAGATCGAGGCGGCTGGTGCTGCCTATGCCGCGAAAGATGCGCTGGTGAGCGGTCAATTTATCACGGGCCGCTGGCCTGCGGATTTGCCGGCTTTCACGAAAGCGGTCATGGACCAGTTAAAAGTGCAGGCGGGCGAATTGTCGCTGGTGCCGAAGCCGGTGATCGATTCAAACGACGCTTCCCCGCTCGCCAATGCCGACGCGGTGGCGGAGCAGATGAAGTCGAGCTTCCAGAGCAGCGCGTCGTAATTAAACCGGACGATACACCGGCAGCGCGAGTGGCATCACTTTCACGTTCAGCGGATATTGCGCGTTCTTCGGCTCGCCATCAAGGATGACGGGCAGCGTACCGCCCTGCTTGTTGCCCGGCTGGATGATGAGTTCGGGCGCGGTCACGACCTTCACCGATTTCGCTTCAGTCCATGTGCCGTCCCACATCTTCGGCACGATCATCGCCATGTTATGCGGCCCGCCCTGAAAAGCGTAGAAGCCGAG
>JAQSWE010000096.1:11328-19996 GCA_029266795.1 Alphaproteobacteria bacterium
CAAAACCGCTATTTGCGCGGGGCATCAGCTGGTTGTTGGTGACGATAAACAGGCGGCCTTTTTGCTCGACCCCGCCCACATCCAGCTTCGCCTTGCGGCCCGCCACGATACCGAACACGGTCGACAGGAACTTGCCCGCCGCCTTGAAATATTTCTTGTCGCGCCACAATTCGCGCGCGGCGTAGAAATCAACGCTATTCTGGTCGATCATCAACCCGACGAGGAAATTCTGGCCGTTCACATTGCCGACATCGACGCGGCTGCTTTCGACGTTTTTATATTGCTTGGCTGCAGCGCGGAAATCCGCCGCGAAGCCCAGCTGGCGCGCAAACAGGTTGTGCGTGCCGAGCGGGAGTACACCGAGGGTGATGTCATCACGCCCCATGAATTCCGCCGCCGCCGTCAGAACGGAGCCGTCACCCCCGCCGAGGATCAATCCGCGCTTGCCGCCTTTATTCGCCTGCGTCCAGTCGCGGACGGTGCCGGCGATTTCCTTGCCTTCGATGAAATTGATGACGCCCAGCCGCGCGCCCAGCGACTCTTCCAGCCCCTTTTGCACTTCCGCTTCGCCCAGCTTTAGCACGGTGCCGGAACGCTTGTTGACGATCACGTCAATTTTTTCAGCGTTTTCAGTGGTTTCAGGTTCGGTGGTCGCAGGGGTCATGATTTCTACTCGAATAGTTTATGAATAATGCCCTTTTTCATACACCTCCGCCCCCGAAACTGCAACCCCCTGCCAAGTTTTATCGTTTGACCATAAAAAAAACTGGAATTCCGCGCCGTAATCCATTAAACATCTATCACCACGTTCCCTGGTAGCTCAGTGGTAGAGCAGGCGACTGTTAATCGCCTGGCCGTAAGTTCGAATCTTACCCAGGGAGCCATTCCTTTCCAAATTCTTGAAGCCACTGTCGTTCCGCTGCCGCCTTTCGCCGCGCGGAAGAACATTGTATTGTTTTGTACCACAACGGCAGGGCAGCGGATGCAGAACGTCTATGTGAACAGTTTCGGTGCCTTTCTGCCCGGCGATCCCGTGCCGAATTCGGCGATGGAGAACCATCTGGGGCTGATCGGCGGCTTAGCCTCCCGCAACCGCGCTTTCGTGCTGCGCCAGAACAAGATCAAGACCCGCCACTACGCGCTCGACGCGCAAGGCAAGCCCCAATATAGCAACGCGCAGATGGCCGCGCGCGCGATTGAAAGCGCTGCGCGGAATGGCGAAGTGTCACTCGCCGACATCACCTATCTGGCGACAGCGACGACGATTGCCGATGTGCTGGTACCGGGGCTGGCGTCGCATGTGCATGCGGAGCTGAAGCTGCCGCCGATTGAAATTGCCAGCTTCCAGAGCGTCTGCGCCAGCTCGCTGATGGCGTTGAAAACAGCCTTCACGCAGGTGCGTGCGGGCGAACATGCCTGCGCCGCGGTGAGCGGCAGCGAATTCGCCAGCCGCTATTTCCGTCCCGGCTTTTACGAACACACCGCAAAATATAAGGCAACGGGCGAAACGCCAGTCGAGGCCGATTTTCTGCGTTTCACGCTGTCCGACGGCGCAGGCGCCGCAATACTGGAGAACAAGCCGAACGCACGCCAGCCGTCGCTGAAGATAAAATGGATTGACCTGCGCTCCTATGCCGACCGTTTCGATGCCTGCATGCTGGCGGGCGCGACGCGCGAAAAAACAGGCCTGCAGGCTTGGGGCGATTACGGCGATCCGCTGGCCGCGACCGAAGCGGGCGCACTGATGCTGACGCAGGATTTCACGATGCTGCAGGACATGATCCCCGTCTGGGTGTCGCATTACCTCGACCTCATCCAGAAGGGCCGCATCGCGATCGAGGAAGTCGATCATCTGTGCAGTCATTATTCGTCTCATTCCTTGCGCGAAAGCGCCGTTGCCGCGCTGAAGGCAGCGGGCGCGCTGATACCGGAAGAAAAATGGTTCACGAACCTGTATAGCCGCGGCAATACCGGCACCGCGTCGATCTTCATCATGCTGGAAGAACTCTACCGCACGAAAGAACTGAAGAAAGGGCAGAAGATCCTCTGCCATGTGCCGGAAAGCGGTCGGTGCCTGAACGGTTTAATGATGCTGGAGGTTGCCTGATGGCAAAAGCAAGTGAAGCGGTGATGCGCGGACTGATGATCGCCTGGGCCGATTTCGATAGCAGCCTCGACACCGTACCGGTGATCGACAAAATTCGCCGCGGAAAATTCCGCGTTGAAGATTATAAATCTCTGCTTATCAACCATCGCCAGCAGGTGGTGGAGGGCGCACGGTGGATCGCGCGGGCGGCATCGAGCATTGATGGCGACTGGCTAGAGCAGCGGTCGCTGTTCCTCAAACATGCGGTGACGGAGCATCAGGATTTCCGCATGCTGGAAAACCACTATGTATCGGTCGGCGGCAAGCTAGAAGACATTCGCACGGCGAAGAAAAATATCGGCACCGAGGCGCTGCACGCCTTCATGTATCACAGCGCCAGCCAGACCAATCCCTTCGACTTACTTGGCGCCATGTTCATGATCGAAGGCCTCGGCCAGCGCAAGGCGGGCGTCTGGGGCAAGAAGATCAAGGACCAGTTAGAACTGGAGGACAAGCAGGTGAGCTTTTTCCTCTACCACGCCGAAAACGACGACGGCCATATGGAGAAATTTCAGGAAACGCTGGATTGCGGCATATTGGAACTGGCGGGTATGGGCGAGCGGATCGTAAAGACGGCGCGCGTCGTGGCGCGGCTCTACCGCCTGCAGCTGGAGGAGATCGGCAACACATGACCGCTCCTTCCCTCGACCAAGTCCATGACGAGACGAACCCCGACCCGTGGCATGCGCTGCTGCTGGACCAGAGCACTTTCATCGACGAAAACGTGAAGGCGGCGCTAATGCGCAACAATGCGAGCCGGTCACGACAATTTTTGCTTCCGATCGTGCGCCCCCTCGCCCGCCTGTTTATCGCCATCGTGCAGCTGATCCGCATTTTTTTGCCCAACAGCCTGACATCGCCGCGCGCGCTGCATGGCACGATCTGCTGGGGCATGAAATATTTTGTCAGCCGCGACGCCAATTACCTGATCCTGCGGCATTTCAATATCGGCAGCCAGATTTTGGGTTTTCTCAACCAGAACCTTGCCGGCGGCAAGCTGCCCGCCTGGCCGCTGCGCCCGCGCAAGATCGACGATGTGGGCGGCAATACCTTTGTGCAGCACGACATCAATATCTATAACTTCATCATCAACCTGAACCTGTATCTGCGCGAAAACGCAGTGTTGCTAGAGCCGATACCGCCGGAACACATCGATTTCTCCGCCATCCAGGACGTCGACCATACGCTGGAGCTCCTGCCCGACAAATGGCACAACTTCATCGACCTGCAGAGCGCGATCGAGCTTTATACGCCGCTGTTCGGGCTTTTACTTTCCGACGCCGATTTCTGGCGGGCCAGCAATTCTCTGCAGCTTGACGAAACCATCGCCATTTATGTGACGCGGGTGCTGAACCGGCCCGAAATTCTAAGCGTCGTGAACAACCGCCACCCGATGGTGCCGCTCTCGACCTTCGAGGCGGGCTTCCGCCTGATGCTGCACGGCTATGACGCGGAAAACCTTCATGGCTTTATCCGCATCATGCGCGACAGGAAAGCCCATGGAAAACACTAAGCCCTATCCGGACGCCGGCAACGGCACCCTCTTGCGCGGCCATATGCCGGAGATGCAGCGCGACACGTATAATTTCTATCTGCGCCGCCACACTGAGCTGGGCGACAGCCTGCGCTTCCGCGCCTTTCCGGGCATCAATTTCTATTCCTTCGCCTCGGCGGAGGCCGTGCACCAGATACTTATCAAAAACCGCGTCAAATACAGCCGCGGTGCGCGGTGGAGCCGCATCGTTTCCTATATCGGCGGCAACGGCATCGTCACCAGCACGGGTGATACCTGGCGCAACCAGCGGCAGACGGTAACGCCCTATTTCCAACCCGCGCATGTCGACCAGTATATTGACCTAGTCGTGCGCAACACGCGCGAGGTTGCAGACCGCTGGGCGGCGATGGGTGCGGGTGCCGAGATCAATATATCGAAAGAAATGATGCTGCTGGGACTCGTCAATGTCAGCGATATCCTCTTGAATTACGACATCCGCCCCCAGGCGAACCGCTTCAGCGAGGCGATGATGGACGGCTTCCAGTACATTAACCGCTTTATCCAGAACCCGCTGACCCCGCCGCGCTTCCTGCCGCTCGCCGCCAACCGCGATTTCAACCGCAACAAGGCGGCAGCCGACACTGTCGTGCGCGATATTATTGCGGCGGTGCGCGACGACCAAGAAGAATGCATGATCAACGCACTGATCCGCGCGGGCAACACCAACCAGCAATTACATGATGAAATTGTGACGCTGCTGATGGCGGGCCACGACACGCTCTCGACCGCGCTTGCCTGGGCATGGCGGCTGCTGGCCGCGCATCCCGACGTGCTGTCCAAGGTGAGGGCTGAGCTGGATGTGGAGCTCGGAAGCGCACCGCTGAAGGCGGAATTCCTCGAGAAACTGGTGTACACGCGGATGGTGTTCAAGGAAACGCTGCGGCTCTACCCCTCCGCCTGGGCCATCCACCGCTTTGCGGAAGAGCCGGATGTCGTGAACGGCTATGCCATCCGCAAGGGATCATCGGTCGTCCTGCCCGTCTATGTGACGCACCGCCTGCCAAAATACTGGCGTCACCCCGACAGTTTCTATCCCGAGCATTTTTCAAAATCCGAAAGCGAAACGCGCCCCCGCTTCGCCTATTATCCCTTCGGCGCAGGGGAGCATGTCTGTGTCGGCGGGCATCTCGCGACAATCGAGGGCATAGCGATATTGGCAACGCTGCTGCAACGCTTCACGCCGGTCGTGACCGACAGCGCACCCGTCGCACCGCTGGTAAATTTCACGCTGAAACCCGCGCGCAATATTTTTGCGCAGGCGCAAGCAAGATAACGCACCACTTTCCCGATTAAAAAAGCCCCCGCCATGCAGGCGGGGGCTTTTTAAGGCGCGGTGATTACTGCCCGCTCTTCTGCTTCACGCCGCCGCCCGCTTCGATCTCGGTCTGCTGGACGTCGATCTCGGCGCCGCCGCGGGTGACGCCGATTTGCGCGCCGCCGCCGACGGTGGTTTTCTTTTCGATCGTGCCGCCCGCGTTGAGTTCGGCTGTGCCGTCGACTTTCGCCTTGGTGCCTTCGAGCGTGGTGTTGCCGCCTGATTCAATCTTCAGGTTGCCGCCGCCATTGATCTCGGAGCCCTTCTTCTCGACGCCGCCGCCGATGCCGGCGCCCGTGAGGCTGGTGCCGCCCGATCCTGCGCCGCCAGAGAAGTTGCCGTCGATATGCGAAGACTCAGCGGCCTTGAAGTTGACGTCGCCGCCCGCTTTCACGCCGATGTCGCCTTTGCTGTCCATGTCGGTGCCTTCGAAATTCGCATCCTTGCCGGCGTTGATGTCGATCTCGCCCGCCTTGATGGAACCAGCCTTCTTGGTGTTCGACTTGCCGCCTTCGATACCGAAGGACACATCGCCTTCGCTGCCGTTTTCAGCTGCGTCGCCGCCCTTGGCCGCCTTCGTCTTGCTGCCGCCAATCGAGCCTTCGACGCCGATCGAGCTGGAGGTGTCTTCGGCCGCCTTGAAGTTGACCGATTTGCCGGCATCGATCGAGGTTTTGCCCTCGGATTCGATGTTCGTGCCTTCCAGATTGGTGTCGCCGCCCGATTTGACCTTCAGGTTGCCGCCCGATTTCAGCGTCGAGCCGGTCGAGGTGGTTTCATCCGACTTGTTGTAGTTGCCGGATGCTTCGAGGCCGACGGTCGAGGATTTCGGCTTGCCTGTTTCGTCCTTGCCGCCCTTGCTGGCCGACAGTGACGCATCGAAGCCGTAGCCTTCTTCCGACGACGTATTTTTCACCGCGTTGAAGTTCACGTCATCCTTCGCGCCGATGCTCATATCGCCGCCGGATTCCATGTTGGTGCCTTCGAACGTCGCGCTCTTGCCCGCATCGATATCGAGCTTACCGCCCGACTTGATAGAGCCCGCGACGCCTTCGATCGAATTGGATTTGGAATTGTTCATTCCGCCTTCCAGTTCCAGACCCATCGCGGTCGAGCCCTTGCCGGAGCTGCCTTTCGATTTGGAAGCCGACAGGCTGCCCGACACGTTGAAGCCGTCTTCGGTGTGGCTTTCCTCGTTCTTGGCCGCATCGAACTTCACATTGCCGCCCGCCTTGATGCTGGCATCGCCGCCGGCCTCCAGGTTGGTGCCTTCGAAGCGCGCATCGTCCTTGGTGTTGACCTTCATGTTGCCGCCCGATTTCATCGAGCCGGTGACGGCTTCGGATGAACTGTCGGTCGAATTGCTCTGGTCATAGCCGCCCTTGATCGTACCGGTGACAGCCTTGGTCGCGTCGATGCCCACTTTCAGCTCGCCATTGATATTGTCGCTGGACGACGACGAGCTGGAGGTGTTTTTCGCGGCCTTGTAATCGAGGGAGCCCGCGTTCAGTTCCATGTCGCCGTCCGCTTCCAGGTTCGTGCCCTCGAGCGAGGTCTTGCCTGTCGTCGTCGTTTTCATGTTGCCGCCCGACTTGATCGTGCCGGTAACAGCGGTCGAGGATTCCGACTTGTCCTTTGCTGTGTTGCGGTCATAGGTCGCCTTGACGCCAGCCGACGCCCCTGCGCCGCTTTCGTTGGAGGTGCCGTCCTGCACGCCTGCCGACGCCGATGCGCCTGCATTCGCTTCGCCATACAGGCCAAGCTTGCCCGTATTGGTTTCGGAGGACGAGGAGGAGAAGGTGGTGTCTTTCGCCGCCTTGCTTTCCCATTCCTTGCTGTCTTGCGTGAAGTCGCCGCCGGCTTCGATCTGCGTGCCTTCATCCGTGATCTTTTCATCCGCCGTGCGCGTCATGTTGCCGCCGGATTTGATCGTGGAGGTTTTGGCCGTCGTCGAGCCTTCGGTCTTGCTCTCGGTCGTGTTGGTGCCGTAGTAACCGACGCCCGCTTCGGCATTCGCCTCTGCGCTCGCGCCGACATTGGCGTCGAGACCCTTGGTTTTTGCTTCCGCATTCGCATCCGCGCTGGCATCCGCGCCCGCGCCCGCATACATGCCTGCCTTGGTGGTGGATGTCTCGGTCGTGGTGGTGTGGCTGTCCTGCGCCGCCTCGAACGTCATGTTCTTGGCCTTCAGGTCCATGTCGCCGCCCGATTCAAGGTCGGAGCCGACGACTTTCAGCGTCTCTTCGGCTTTGATCTTGGCATTGCCGCCCGACTTGATGGTCGAGCCGGTATGCGTCACGTCCTTGGTGTTGGTGGTCGTGGTGGTGGAGCGCATCAGGTCGAGCGTATTATCGCTTGACGCTTCCGCACCCGCATGGGCGCCGGCTTCGGCCGAAGCCTCGCCCGCGTTGTAGTTCGCGCCCGCGCCCGATTTCGATCCCTTCGCATCCGCCGACGCGCCGCCTGCATCGGCTTTCGCCCCTGCATTGGCATCCGCGCTCGCGTTATTGTCGCTGGAGCCGTAAAGGCCAACCTGCGATTTGCTTTCGAAGGTGTCCTCGGTATGGATATCTTTCGCGGCCTCGATCTTGACGTTCTTGCCCGAGACTTCCACATCGCCGCCCGCTTCCACGTTGGAGCCGCGGATGGTGGTGTCGTTGTCGGATTCGATCGTCATGTTGCCGCCGGACTTGATGTTCGACGATTTCGACTTGTTGTCGTAGGTTTTGGAACCCGTCGTTTCGACTTCCATCAGCGTCACGCCGCCGGAGCCGTTCGCATTCGCCTCAGCGGAAGCATTGGCGTCAGCGGAGGCGCCATCGGTGCCGGAGCTGGAGTCAGAACCGGAGGAGCTGTCGCTCTCGCCCGTTTCGACCTTGCCGATCGATGTGGTGGTTTTCGTATGGGTTTCGGTTTCGATATCGCGGCCCTCGATGATCTTGACATCCTTGCCCTTCAGGCCGAGGTCGCCGCCCGCCGACACATCCGATCCTTCGATCGTCAGGGTCTTGTCGGACTTGATCTTGGCGTTGCCGCCGAAGTTGAGCGTGGAGCCGTGAGACTTGTCGCTCGATTTGCTGTCAGTCGAGGTTTCTGAACCCCAGAGTCCGCCACCAACGCCGCCGCCTGTCTTGGTCGAGGTTGTGGAGGTGGAGGATTTGTCGCGTGCATCCAGAATCTTCATGTCGCCGCCGGCATGCATATCGCCGTCGCCGCCCACATCGACGGTGGAGCCGCGGATGGTCGTATCGCCGCCGCTTTCCGTCTTCAGGTTGCCGCCCACCTTCAGGCCGGAGCCGATGGAGGTGGTGGAATTGGTGGTGGTCTCCGACTTGTTGAGGCCGCTGCCTTCATAGGTGGTTTCGGCCTTCTTGTCTTCGATGACATCAAAGGTGATGTTGCCGCCCGCTTTAAGGTCGGCATCGCCGCCCGCACTCATATTCGCGCCTTTGTTGGTGATGTCTTTCGCAGCATCGACCTTGAGGTTACCGGTTGCTTCAATCGAGCCCGTCTTGCCGATCAGCGTGTTGCCGTTGACATCGTTACCGCTGGTGGCGGTGAAGGTTTCGTTGATGATGCTGCCATCCGTCGATTTCAGGCTGACATCGCCGCCCTTGATCGTGCCGGAGGTATTCTTGATGTCGCCCTTCGA
>JAQSWE010000309.1 GCA_029266795.1 Alphaproteobacteria bacterium
CAACTCGGCGACATCACCATGGTCGATATCGCCGAAGGCGTACCGCAGGGCAAGAGCCTCGATATCGCTCAGGCCGCCCCCGTCGAAGGCTTCGATGCGAACATGACCGGCAGCAATGATTATGCCGCCATCGCAGGCGCAGATGTTGTGATCGTGACCGCTGGCGTGCCGCGCAAGCCGGGCATGAGCCGCGACGACCTGATCGGCATCAACACCAACATCATCAAGAGCGTTGGCGAAAACATCAAGAAACATGCACCGAATGCATTCGTCATCGTCATCACGAACCCGCTCGACGTCATGGTCGGCATCATGCAGGAAGTCACCGGCTTCAAGCACAACATGGTGGTCGGCATGGCGGGCGTGCTGGATAGCGCGCGCTTCCGCCATTTCTTGGCTGACGAGTTCAAGGTGTCTGTCGAAGACGTTTCCGCCTTCGTTCTCGGCGGCCATGGCGACACCATGGTGCCGCTGACCCGTTACTCCACCGTCGCCGGCGTGCCGCTGCCCGACCTCGTGAAAATGGGCTGGACCACGCAAGACAAGCTGGACAAGATCGTGCAGCGTACCCGCGACGGCGGTGCCGAGATCGTGGCGCTCCTCAAAACCGGTTCGGCATTCTACGCGCCTGCTTCTGCTGCAATCGCCATGGCGGAAAGCTTCCTGCTCGATAAGCGCCGTGTGTTGCCTTGTGCGGCATACCTGAACGGCGAATACGGTATCAAAGGCCTTTATATCGGCGTGCCGGTCGTGATTGGTTCGAAAGGCGTCGAGAAAATCATCGAAGTGGCCTTCACCAATGATGAACAAGCGATGTTCGACAAATCGGTCGCCGCCGTGAAAACGCTGTGCGAAGCCGCCAAGAACATCAAGCCCGCAACGGCTGCGTAAAAACAATCATGGCGAAAAGTTTCGCACCGCCGACCTATTCTTCTGTTTCGCCCTACATCATGGCCGCGGACGCAACGCGCCTCATCGGCTTTTTGAAGGAAACGGCAGGGGCGGAATTGCGGCGCGAACCCATGCGACGTGACGACGGCAGCATCAAGCACGCCGAATTGCAGCTGGGCGATAGCGTCATCATGATATCGGATGCGACCGCGGAATATCCCGCAGGCAAATCCATGACTTACATTTACGTTAAGAACGTCGATGCGGCACACAAGACCGCGCTCTCGCTGGGCGCTCTCGAAGTGATGCCACCCGCCGACTGCGACCATGGCGAACGGATGGGCGGCGTGACCGACCATTCGGGCAACCAGTGGTGGTTTGGCGAACCCATTCAGAAAACAGGGAAAACAAAATGAACATCCATGAATACCAAGCCAAGGAATTGCTGAAAGCGCGCGGCGTACCCGTGCTGAAGGGCGGTGTCGCGTATACCGCCGAAGAAGCGGTAGAAGTCGCCAAGAAATTGCCTGGCCCCGTATACGTCGTGAAGGCGCAGATCCATGCCGGTGGCCGCGGCAAAGGCGGCGGCGTCAAGGTCGTGAAATCGCTCGACGATGTCCGCGAAGCGGCGAAAAAAATGATCGGCATGCAGCTCATCACACCGCAGACCGGTCCGCAAGGCCAGGAAGTGCGGCGGATTTACGTGGAAGAAGGCTGCGATATCGGTCGCGAGCTTTATCTCGGCATCCTTATCGACCGCGCGACAAGCCAAGTCACCATCATGTCCTCGACCGAGGGCGGCATGGATATCGAGGAGGTTGCCGAAAAGCATCCCGAAAAAATCCTGAAAACTGCGATTGATCCCGCGACCGGTTTCCAGCCGTTCCAAGGCCGTCAGATCGCCTTTGCGCTTGGGCTTGAGGGAAAACAGGTCGGCAAATGCGTGGAAGTTGTGTCGGCGATGTACAACGCCTTCATCGCGCTCGATTGCTCGATCGTCGAAATCAACCCGCTGGTCGTGACTAAATCCGGCGACGTGATCCCGCTGGATGCGAAATTCAACTTCGACGACAACGCGATGTTCCGCCACAAGGATGTGGAAGAATTGCGCGATATCGCGGAAGAAGATCCGTCCGAAAAACGCGCGAAAGACGCCGAAATCAGCTACGTCAAGCTGACCGGCAATATCGGCTGCATGGTCAACGGCGCAGGTCTTGCCATGGCGACGATGGACATCATCAAGCTTTATGGCGGCGACCCCGCCAACTTCCTCGATGTGGGCGGCGGCGCGACCAAGGAACGTGTGGCCGAAGCTTTCCGCATCATCCTGTCCGACCCGAATGTGGAAGGCATCCTCGTCAATATCTTCGGCGGCATCATGCGCTGCGACGTCATCGCGGAAGGCATCATCACCGCAGCGAAAGAACTCGGCCTCACCATGCCCCTCGTCGTGCGCCTCGAAGGCACGAACGTCGAAAAAGGCAAGAAACTGCTCAAAGAATCCGGTCTTGCGATCCTCGCAGCCGATAACCTCGCTGACGCCGCGCAAAAAGTCGTCAGCACCGTCAAAGCGGAGGCTGCATAATATGTCTGTTCTCGTTGGTAAAGAAACTCGCGTCATCTGTCAGGGCTT
>JAQSWE010000310.1 GCA_029266795.1 Alphaproteobacteria bacterium
GGCGCTCGCCGCCGGTGCGCAGGGCGCGCTGATTGTCGACCTGCCGCCGGAGGAAGCGGCGGATTACCGTGCGCTTGCAAAAAAACACGGCTTTGAAACCGTCTTTCTCTGCTCCCCCACCACCACAAAAGAACGGCTGAAGCTGGTCGATGAATATTCGAGCGGTTTCGTCTATTACGTGTCACGCGAAGGCGTGACGGGCGCGCAGAATGCCCTGCCGCAGCAGCTGGAACAGAAAATCGCCGCGCTGAAAAGCGAGCTGAAGAACCCCGTCGCCATCGGATTCGGCATTTCCACCCCCGACCACGTGAAGGCCTTGACGGGAAAGGCAGACGGGATCGTTGTCGGCTCTGCGCTTGTGAAGATTATCGAAGAAAATCCGGCGAATGCCGCAGAAGCGGTCGAGGTGAAGGTGCGCGCGCTGCTTGCCTGAAAAATCAAACCCGCCTATAATCACTGCATGACAAATAAAAGCACATCCGCCCCCGGCCCCGCTTACGCTATCGGCGATACCGATACGCGCCCCTGGGGCAGTTACACCGTCGTCGCCGTCGGCAAGAATGACGGCGAAGAATATTGCGAAAAAGAAATCATCGTCAACCCCGGCCATATCTTGTCGCTCCAAAGCCACGAACACCGCCGCGAACACTGGATGGTGAAGCAGGGCGTGCTGACCGTCGTGCTCGACGGCAAGCGGCTGGAGCTAAAAAAAGGCGAGCAAGTGCGCATCCCCTTGCGCGCCATCCATTGCATGGCGAATTTGGGCAAGGACAGCTGCATCGTGCGCGAAATTCAGGCAGGTATCTGCCGCGAGGATGATATCGCGCGCTATATGGACGCCTATGGTCGCGGCACCGATCAGGCCGGCGACGCGCGCGCCGAAAGCAGCCTTGCCATTTACGCGCAGATCCTGAGCGAATTGAAAAAGAAGGCCTGACAGCCATGCGCATCGGCATCGATTTCGGCGGCACCAAGACGGAAATCGTCTGCCTCGACAGCAAGAACGGCAAAGAAATCTACCGCCAACGCATCCCGACCGCGCGCGGCGATTACATGAATACCGTCAAATCGCTCTGCGACCTCGTGCGCGGGGCGGAAGCGTCCCTGAAGAAAACCGGCACTGTGGGCGTCGCCATCCCCGGCACGATCATCCCGGAAACCGGCCTGATCAAGAATTCCAATTCCACCTGGATGAACGGCCAGCCGTTCCAGAAAGATATGTCGAAGGCCTTGGGCCGCGAAGTGCGCATGGAAAACGATGCGAATTGCTTCGCCGTGTCGGAGGCGACCGACGGCGCCGCCGAAGGCAAAAAGGTCGTGTTCGGCGTCATCATCGGCACCGGCTGCGGCGGCGGCGTGGCGATTGACGGTCTCGCGCATCGCGGCGTCAATTCGATCGGCGGCGAATGGGGGCATAACCCGCTACCCTATCCGCGCGTGGCGCTGGCCGATAACGCGGCGCAATTTTCACGCTTCGAGACATATCCCGTTACCGATACGCTGAAAGACCTCTATTTCGCCGATGAATCCAATGCCGAATTCCCGGGGCCGCTTTGCTATTGCGGCCGCCGCGGCTGTCTCGAAACATGGATTTCGGGCACAGGCTTCAAGAACGATTACAAGCGCGTGACGGGCGAGGATATGTCGACGCATGACATCATCGCGCAGTCGAAGGAAAAAGAGCCGAAAGCGGTGGCAGCGCTCGCCCGCTATACCGACCGTCTCGCCCGCGCGCTTGCGCAGGTCATCAACATCCTCGACCCCGATGTGATCGTGTTGGGCGGCGGGATGAGCAACGTGAACGCGCTTTATAAAGACGTGCCCGACGCGTGGAAAAAATACGTGTTTTCCGACACCGTCAAAACGCCGTTGCTGCCCAACCGCCACGGCGATTCATCGGGCGTGCGCGGCGCGGCCTGGCTTTGGGGCCGCTAGTCTGTCACCGTGATGCGCATTTCATCGCTGTTCGCGCGGATTTCCGGCACATACATCGCATGGGTCTGATCCGGCATCGCGTGGAATGCGCCCGGGATTTCCGCCCGCAATTCATAGCGTAGCAAATGCTTGCCCTGTTTCAGTGATGAGATAAAGAACGCCGCTTTCTGGTCGCGGAATTCTTGATAGACATAGGTGCGCTCGCCCGTCTCCTTGCCTTCATGGTCAAGCTTGATCGCTTCACCGCCGCCGCTGACGAGTGATACTGCCTCCAGCCCCGCCGGTTTGTAGTCTTCGGCGATCAGGTATTCGTAGTTGTTTTTCGCCTCCAGCAGAACATCGACGCGGATACGGTCGCCGCTTTTCACGGAGTCGCCTTCTTTCAGCTCCGCCCAGTCATTGGTGTAGCCTTTCATCAGCGTTTCTTTGACGGACTGCTTGTAATATTTGCGGGTCACGAAGATTTCGTTGCCGGCCTTAGTGATGGGTTCTTCCAGCGTGAAGTATTTGGCATGAGCCGCGACATACATCGCGCCCTTGCCCTTGATCGTCACGCTCACCTTGTTGTCGCCGTC
>JAQSWE010000097.1 GCA_029266795.1 Alphaproteobacteria bacterium
ACTTTTTCAATCGTCGTCTGGATGCGAAACAGTGGTACAGCTTCCACAAGTCCGCCCACCGAGACCACGATGACCACCAGCACAAGAAGCAGCATCGAGTTTTTTTCGACTTTTTTATGTTTGTCCAGCATGACCGATTTTTCCTTAAGCCGGTTGCGCAGCCGGCATGGGCACAGTAAGGCTGTCCCCCATGATCGTCTTGCGGATGTTGTAAACCATGATCAGTGCCGCAGCGAGGAACAGTGCGCCGCCGCCTGCGCGGATGATGTAGTAAATGTGGTTGGCTTCTACCGTGTCTGCGAAAGAGTATTGCAGGAATCCCATCGCGTCATATGTGCGCCACATCAAGCCCTGCATGATGCCGGCCACCCACATCGAGGTGATATATAGGACGATGCCGAGGGTCGACAGCCACAGGTGCGCGCTGATCAGCTTGGTCGAGTACATGGCTTTCTTATTCCACAGCACCGGTACAAGGTAATATATTGCGCCGAAGCTGATGAAGGCCACCCAGCCAAGGGCGCCAGAATGTACGTGGCCGATTGTCCAGTCGGTGTAATGGCTAAGCGAGTTCACTTCCTTGATGGACATCAATGGGCCTTCAAAGGTGCTCATGCCGTAAAAGGCGAGTGAGACGATCATGAATTGCAGGATCGGGTCTTCGCGCAGCTTGTGCCAGGCGCCGGACAGCGTCATCAACCCGTTGATCATCCCGCCCCAGCTGGGCATCCACAGCATGATCGAGAAAGTCATGCCAAGCGTCTGCGCCCAGTCGGGCAGCGCGGAATAGAGCAGGTGATGAGGCCCGGCCCAGATGTAGATAAAGATCAGGGACCAGAAATGCAGGATCGACAGGCGGTATGAATAAACCGGCCGCTGCGCCTGCTTCGGCACGAAATAATACATGATTCCAAGGAAGCCGGCGGTCAGGAAGAAGCCGACCGCGTTATGGCCGTACCACCATTGGATCATCGCGCTTTGGACACCGCCCCAAACCGGGTAACTCTTCGCGCCGATGATGCTAACGGGGATAAACGGGTTGTTAAACAGGTGCAGGATGGCGACTGTCACGATAAAGGCGAGGTAAAACCAGTTAGCGACATAAATATGCGGTTCTTTGCGGTTTTTCAGCGTCATCAGGAACACCAGCAGGTAGGCGACCCATACGACTGTGAGCCACAAATCGGCGTACCATTCCGGTTCAGCATATTCCTTGCCTTGGTTGACGCCCAGTACATAACCAAGCGCTGCGATGACGATGAATAGCTGATAACCCCAAAAAGTAAAGAAGGCGAGGCCGTCGTTCCAGAGACGTGTCTGGCAGGTGCGCTGCACGACAAAATAACTTGTCCCGAACAGGACGTTGCCGCCAAAGGCGAAGATCACCGCTGATGTATGCACAGGCCGTAAACGCCCGAAAGAGAGGTAAGGCTCAAAGTTGAGCTCGGGGAATGCCATCTGCAGCGCGATGAATAGGCCTGCCGCAAACCCGACGATACCCCAGAAGATTGCCGCCAGCGTGAAGAGTCGGACGATGTGGTCATTGAAGACCGCCTTTGCGATGGGGGATAAAGAATTCATGAGGTCCTGCAAGAGTTGACGCGATACGCGCTTGTGGTCAGATTTGACAATACAGCGCACGCAACGGCAGTATCTTGACCAAAGTCAAGAAAATATATGTAGTAAAATCAATCAATTAGTCGCGGTGTGTTTGCTGAGAAGATGTAAAAAATCAGGTGGCGCGCATCAGTAATTGCGCGATTCTACTCTCTAGTTGACTTTCATCAATGCGCACGAGGAATGGGCGACGCTTACTGTATGGAGAGAAGGCCTGTACATGAAAAACAAGATACTCAAATATAACGCTCAGATACCGCGCTACACGAGCTATCCGACCGCCCCGCATTTCATCAGCAAAACGCCGGCTGAATACGCGGCATCTCTTGCTTTACTGGCGCCGCATAACCCCGTTTCACTTTACGTCCATATCCCGTTCTGCAAGGAAATGTGCTGGTATTGCGGATGCCACACGACCGCAACCCGCAAATATGCACCCGTTGAAGCTTACCTCTCGCTGATGTGGCGCGAGATTCGGCTGACAGCGGATATGATTGGTCGGCGCATGAACGTCGCTCACCTCCACTTCGGCGGCGGTTCGCCCACCATGCTGCACCCCGATGATTTCCTGCGGACGATGGATGTCTTGCGGGAGGCTTTTGACTTTGTTTCCGATGCCGAAATCGCGATTGAAGCCGACCCGCGCGGCATCTCATATGATAAGGCTAAGGCGTATGGTCAAGCTGGGGTGAACCGCGCAAGCTTCGGGATACAGGATTTCTCTCCCGTCGTGCAGGCAGCAATCAACCGCCGGCAGGATTTCGCTACCGTTGAAGAATCCGTCGCGCTCCTGCGCCAGTTCGGCATCAACGACATCAATTTCGACCTCATGTACGGATTGCCGCTCCAGACGCTGGATGATATTGAAAAAACCGTCGCGCTATCGTTGTCGCTGAAACCTAGACGCATTGCGATGTTTGGCTACGCCCATGTTCCTTGGATGAAAAAGCATATGACGCTGATACATGACGAAGATTTACCCGATGCCTGCGCACGTATCGACCAGTTTTCGCGCGCAGAGAAGTTACTGCTGGAGGCGGGTATGCAGCCGGTCGGGTTAGATCATTTCGCAGCCGAGAACGATAGTATGCTGCAGGCGCTGCGCAGCCGTACGCTTGCACGTAACTTTCAAGGCTACACAACGGACGCATCAAGCACGTTAATCGGTTTCGGTACCTCCGCGATCAGTCGCATGCCGGACGGCTTCTTTCAGAACACGCCGCATAATGTCAATTACAGCGCAGCAATACTGGCGGGCAGATTGCCTGTGGCGCGCGGTCGCCTGCTGGAAGAAGAAGACCGGCTGCGCGGCGATATCATCGGACAGTTGATGTGCTATCTCGAGGTCGACATCCCCGCGATACTGGTGAAGCACGGATTCGCACCTGACCGTTTTGACGACATTCTGGCGGGATTCACGGACATGATGACGGATGGCATGGTTGAGCTCGACAGGGGTTATCAGGGTCAATCCCGCAGCGCGGCAGGCAGTGCGGGTGGTCGCGGCGCGATTCGATGATTATATTATTCCCCACCCAAAACAACATGCGCAAGTCGCGTAAGCCAACGTCGCTGTTCCTTCAGGCAAGATACTTCGTGAATATTCATCCCGCTCAGTGGGCCATGCGTCTATTGTGCAACAGGTGATGGGTATCAGGCTGACGTAATGGCGCAAATCCGAATTTTTTTGACCAAAGTCAAAAAGCGTCGCGGTATTGCCCGCTATTACTCCTTTAAAGGAGAAATAAAATGAAAAAAACACTCACCGCCATCGCACTTTGCGCCTTCTGTTCATTTCACGCACAAGCGGCAGTCGCTGAATTCGATCCGCATAACTGGCAGGTCCGGCTTCGCGCTATCGACGTCAGCCCACAAGAGTCGAGCAGCGGTACGATCGCTGGCGAGGCGACAGCAGGCAACGCGGTTATGCCGGAACTAGACATCAGCTATTTCTTCAACGATAACATCTCTCTCGAACTTATCCTCGCGACGTCGAAACATGAAATCGGCTGGACGCCCGGCGCTCTTAACCTCGGGGATGTCTGGGTACTTCCACCGACCCTGACGGCGCAGTATCACTTTCTGGCCGACCAGCAACTCAGCCCCTATGTGGGCGCGGGCATTAACTACACCGTATTTTATAATTCCGATCCCGGCACGTTCAATTCGGTGGAATACAAGAACGGCTTCGGCTATGCGCTGCAACTAGGGGCAGATTACAAGCTGGATCAGCACTGGCTGCTGAACGCCGACGTCAAGAAAATATTCCTCGACACCGAAGTCAGCGTCAATAACGGAGCTGTCCGCGCGGATGTCGATCTTGATCCCTGGGTTTTCGGCGTTGGGGTCGGCTATCGTTTCTAAATTTCAGATAGTAAATTCAATGCCCTCCGCTCTTACCTGCGGGGGGCATTGGTGCATTCACATGTATCCCAAACCTATCCGGGATTAAAGTGACCGGATTTCATGGCGGTAGATACGCGACATGACTTCAAAGATAAAGGCTGTCGTCCAGCCGAACATGATGAACCCGTTAGCCGCCTCAATGCCGCTCAACATTCTACATGAAGTGCCGAGCGTTATATCGCCATATCCGAGCGTCGTATACGTGACTGTCGCGAAGTAAATCGCATCGGATATACCTTCAAGGGGTGCGCATGACAATCCAAGGTAAAGGCCTGCCCAGATCCATATTTGGGCAATGTGCGAAGAAAAGACCGCCGTTACAATCGCGCAGGCCGCTAGCGGTTTGCCGATGATACCGGCGGTGTGGAGAAAAAATCGCTCCGCCTTACCGGCATGTCTGATAATGAAATCTAGAGTCACGGCATGAATGACAACAGTCAGACCAATCATCGCACCTCCGGTTGCAAGCTGGGAAATTAAGTTCATAAAACACCATGATAATGAAACGGATGTATCTGTCTTTAATACTAACTGGCATACTTGTCTGGCGCTTGATTAACGTCAAGGCCGAAAGCGCAACTTCATTGATGCCGATTAAGAAGGTAACTAGCAAGTTGCGTCCCGCCGTAATCTCTCAATCATAATTATTTTTCTATTCTGGCATTGCCTGGTGACTACCGACGCCATAGGGCTGGGTTGACTAAAATTGCTAAAACAGCTAAAACAGCCCCTAGCTGTGGCGGCGCTTTTGCACAAGCGCGATGACGAACGTAAACGAGATTATCCCGGCCACATATGATGGCGGCAAACTTGTCGTGTGAAAAATATCGCGGAATGTTGCGGTATAGCAAAGTATGTACTGCAAAAAGGTAAGTGCACCTGTTCCAATCAAGAGAGGCATGTAATGTCGCAGCCATTCACCGGCCTCCCGCCGCCGGGGATACACAGCGATTAGGTACCAGACTTGGAAGGAGATAATCGCATTGACGGCGCTTGTGCGGGCGAGTGCTTCGTCGCTGGCGACTGCCATCACGGTTAGAAAAACGCAGATAGTACCAACCGACATGACGAGCATTTGAGCAGCGAACAATATCAGTGTTTTCCTGTCATAAAATGTCGATCCGGGCGGCACTGGGGGCAGGGACATGGCATCCTTCGAACGGGGAAGAAATGCAAATACCATCGACAGCGTGATCGATGTTACCGTGTTAACCCATAAAATTTGCAAAGGCGCAATAGGTTGCGGCAGGCCCAGAAACAGCGAGGCGAGCAGGGAAAAGCCCTCGGCAACGTCGGTAATAATCATGAACTGGATGGCAAGGCGCAGGCTGCTATAAACGTTTCGGCCTTCCTCTACCGCCGCCGCGATCGTGCTGAAGTTGTCGTCAGCGAGGACGATGCCGGCTGCATCCTTGGCAACTTCAGACCCCTGAAGCCCCATCGCGATCCCTACGTCCGCAGCCCGCAGCGCGGGCGCGTCGTTGACGCCGTCACCGGTCATCGCGACGATCATGCCGTCCGCCTGCAGCGCCTTTACTAGCCGCAGCTTGTGTGCGGGGCGCATGCGCGCAAAGATATTCACGCTGGCGGCTGCACGACCAAGCGCCGCGTCGTCCATATGTTCCAGCTCAGCGCCCGTCAGAACAGAAGACGGATCAGCCAATCCGACCTCCGCACCAATCGCGCTTGCTGTCACTGGATGGTCGCCCGTAATCATTTTTACGGCTATTCCGGCCTTTTGACAAAGAAGGATAGACTCCTTTGCCTCGGGCCGCGCCTGATCGGCTATTCCAAGAAGCCCTAGTATTACAATGTCGCCAGTGAGGTCAGTATTGTTCAGTGTCTCCGCTTTCCCTACCGCTTTACGAGCGAGCGCTAACACGCGTCGTCCCTTGCGCGCGAGACCGTCGACCTCGTGGGTCCAATATTCGATATCCAACGGAACGATATCGCCGCTGCCCTTCATTTGCAGGCGGCATATCGGGAGCAAAACTTCAGGCGCTCCCTTGATCCATATAAAATTTTCGTCTCCCTCTGTCCTGTGCAATGTGGCCATATATTTATGCTCGGCGTCGAAGGGAATAACAGCAATCCGAGGGAATGCGGTGCGCAGAGCTTCCGCCTGCGCTCCTGTTTTGCCGGCGAGCGCGAGCAGCGCGCCTTCCGTTGGGTCGCCATGCATTGTCCAGACGTCGTTCTGGACGCGCAGAATAGCATCGTTATTCAGGACACATCCTTCAACGAGCGCGGAGAACGCAGCGTCCGGTGAAGGCCCTGAATCCATCGTTGCCTCAACGTCCCCGAGCGGCGAATAGCCGCTTCCGGTCACTAAAATCGTTGCAGCGGAAGTGACTACATGATCCACCATAAGTGCGTTGATGGTCAGCGTTCCCGTCTTGTCGGTGCAGATGACGGTGAGGTTGCCCAGCGTTTCCACGACAGGCAGGCGCCGTATGATAGCTTTCCGGCGGGCCATGCGCCCGATGCCGAGCGCAAGAATGACACTCATGGCCGCAGGCAGTCCCTCCGGCACGGCAGACACCGCAATGCCGATCAATATCATCAGCATGTCTCCAAGTGGTATCTGCCGTACAAACGTGCCAAAGATGAAGGCTGCTATGATGACGAAAACGACGGTCGCAACAATATAGCGCGACAGGCTTATGATCCGTCGGGTGAGAGGCGTTACAGGCGGTTCTACTGCGGCAACGTCGCCGCTGATGCGGCCGATTTCCGTTGATTTGCCGGTCGCGACCACGACGCCCCAGCCGCTTCCACCTGTCACGTGAGAGCCGCTGTAAAGCGTGTTCGCCGCTGCTTCAGGGCTTTCCGCCGACTTTTCACAGTCCAGCGATTCTCCTGTTAGAATAGACTCTTCTGCTTTGAGCCCGTTTGCCTCTCGCAGAGATATGTCTGCTGGTACACGGTCTCCGGCTGTAATAATCACTGCGTCGCCCGGGACTAGTTCTGATGCGGGAAACTTTGCCGCGTGCCCATCTCGCACAACTAAAGCGTTAAGAGGAAGAAGACTGCGTATGCCTGCGAGTGTTGTCTCGGCTTTATATTCCTGAAAGAAGCCGATTGCCGCATTCGTCAGCACAACGAAGAGGATAACCGAGGTATCAACCCAGTGCTGCAGCGCGGCAGTCACCACTGCCGACAAAAGAAGGAGGTAGATAAGCGGATTACGGAACTGAGTGCCGAAACGCCGCCACCGTGAAATGGTTGGAGGCGGTGGAATTTCATTGCGGCCAGAACTGTGGCGGATTTTCTCTGCATCGACAGTCGAAAGTCCTCGTGGCTGCACTTTTGGTGTTTGATCTGTCTGCATGTCTTAATTATCTCTTTTTCTACCCGTCTGAGCAAAGGTATCAACGCGCAAAATTGACTTAAATCAACATATCGTGCCGATTACAATGGCTATAATAATTGTATAGCCAAAGCAGGAGATAAAGAATGGAAAGTAAAGAAAGGCAGATCCAGGCGCCCTCCGCGGCAAAAAAAGCGTGGATTGTTGTTGCGAGTGGTCATACGGCAAGAATCTATGAAGAGGATTCCGCGCGTGGCTTGCGGCTGATCGACAAAATTATTTGTACGCGCGGCGGTAAACTCCGCCACCAGCTGTCGCATATGGAAGAAGCGGGTCCTGACGATGCTGCCTTCGTCCGCGAAGTGGGGGAATGGCTGAAAGAGCATGCCGATAAAGGAATGTTTGAATCCTTCGCAGTTGTTGCCGAGCACAAAATGCTTACCCACCTGAAAGCCGGGTTTGGCAGCGGCTTTGAAGAAAAGATGGCGCGGCATATCGATTACGGGCTTGAAGAAGCGAATGATGCCGCCGTAACGGAAAAATTGTGCAATATAATGTATTTTTAATCAGGAGTGCCGATCTTGACCAGCTTCTTGCCGGGGCAGGTCGATGCACGCTCGCAATCCTCGCCCCGCGATCCGGAGCATTCCCCCGGCAGCGACGAGCAATGGCTGCAACAGTACTCGACAAGCGAAGAGAAATTGTCGACAGAAACTTCCGGCCCGTTCACGGAAACGCCGACGGGCTTGAGCTGGGAAAGCGCGCGTGAGAATGTTTCGGGCTTCATGCCGAGCCGCGCGGCAGCCAGCGACTTGTCGTAGGGAAAAGAAAACGTGCCGCCCTTGCCGACCATGCCGGAGGACAGCTGCAGGATCAGGCAGCCGACTCGCTGGGGGGCACTCATGAGCGCCAGGTGCTCGTTCTCCATTTGCAGGTTACGCATTTCGCGCGACATCGAGTTCATGATGCGCGCCATAACTTCATGGTTAAGAAGCGCCTGCTCGCGCAGCGTCGGGCTGGGGATCTCTAGAATACGCGACTCCTCGGCCGCTTCCGCTGAAAAAGGATATCCTGCACTTCCGAATATCGCCGCCTCGCCGAACACGTCGCCGCGGGTGAACAGGGCGACAACAGCTTCTTCGCCCTCGGCGGTTTCACGGTAAAGCTTTACCCAGCCGCTCAGGACGACAAACAAGCGGTCAGCCTCGTCGCCCTGCAGGAAGATGTTTCTTTTTTTTGAATATTTGCACAACCGG
>JAQSWE010000311.1 GCA_029266795.1 Alphaproteobacteria bacterium
CCTTGTCGAAAAAGCGGAAAAAGAGCTGGCACTGCGCCTTGAAGACGAAGGTGTGCTGAACAAGACCGGCAATACCCGCACGCCGGAAGAGATGAAAGTGGCGCTCACGACGCTGACGCTCGCCGACATCAACAAGGTCAACCTGAACGGCCTCACCGCCAAAGGCCCGACGGACCGCCCGATCGGCTTCGATCAGGACCTCAACAAGCCCTTCAGCCGCGCAGCGAACGACGACCGCGCATCGCCCAACGGTCTGGAAAGCGTTCCGAAGCCCGCCAACAAGAAACTCGGCAACGGATTCGCGCCGTAATATCAGGTATATAAAGATCAGGGGCGGTCCCGCGGGGCCGCCCTTTTTCTTTGGGTTAATTCCTTGCCGGATTATGGGGAATAGGGTTGAGAATCCTTATATATCCTGCTAGTTTCCGCGGCAGCAGAGTCATTAATATAAAGGCGCGTCATGCAGCAGGATTATCTCGACGATCTCGAATCCAAAACCATCTACATCCTCCGCGAGGCCTATAACCGCATCAAGCCGCTCGGCATGCTGTGGTCGATCGGCAAGGACTCCACTGCGCTGCTGTGGATGATCCGCAAAGCATTCTTCGGCAAGATCCCGTTCCCGATGATCCAGCTGGAAACGAATATGGAGCTGCAGGAAGTTTATGATTTCCGCGACATGCTCATCAAGGAATGGGGTTTTGAATTCCACGCCGAAGTCTGCCCGCCCGAAGCCGATATGGACCAGACCCTGCCGCCCGCGACGCGCGCCGCATCCCGCAAGACCGAAGGCCTCAAAAACCTGATGACCCGCGAGAAGTACAAGGGCATCATCGTCGGCATCCGCCGTGACGAACAGTCCATGCGCGCGAAAGAGCGTGTATTCAGCCCCCGCAGCTTCGACGGCGTCTGGGATTACAAAGACCAGCCCGCCGAATTCTGGGACCAGTACAAAACAGAATTCCCCGAAGGCACCCATGTGCGCATCCACCCGATCCTGCACTGGCGCGAAATTGACATCTGGCGCTACACCTTGCGCGAAAACATCCCGTATGTGCCGCTCTACCTGTCGCAGAACGGCATGCGCTATCGCTCACTTGGGGAAAAGAACATCACCACCCCGATCAAGAGCGACGCCTCGAGCCTTGAAGAAATTATCGCGGAACTGGAAACGACGAAATCGTCGGAACGCGCCGGCCGCACCATGGACCATGACAGCGAAGACAGCTTCGAGCGCCTGCGCCGCAGCGGATATATGTAAGGATTGAAAACAATGTCTTTTGATAAATTGCAAAAACTGGGCGTTGTGATCGTCGGCCATGTCGACCACGGCAAATCCACTCTCATCGGCCGCCTGCTGCACGATACCGGCAGCTTCATGGATGGCAAGCTGGAGGAATTGAAGGCAGTCTGCGAGCGCCGCAACGTGCCCTTCGAATGGTCCTTCCTGCTCGACGCGTTCCAGGCGGAGCGCGACCAGGCCGTCACGATTGATACGACGCAAATCTGGTTCAAGACCCAGAAACGCAACTGCGTCATTATCGATGCCCCCGGCCACCGCGAATTCCTGAAGAACATGATTTCCGGCGCGGCCTTTGCCGATGCCGCGATCCTTGTCGTCGATGCCAAAGAGGGCGTCAAGGAACAGACGAAGCGCCACGCGTACCTGCTGCACCTGCTCGGGCTCCAGCAAATCCTGGTTGTCGTCAACAAAATGGACTTGGTGGATTACAGCGAAGCGCGCTTCCGTGAAGTGTCATCCGAAATCACGGCCTATCTTGCCGGCATCAACGTCAAGCCGCATTCGATTATCCCGATTGCCGCGCGCAACGGCGAAAACATCGCCGCCCGTGCCGACAGCATGCCGTGGCACAAAGGCCGCATCCTGCTGGAGACTCTCGACACGTTCGAACCCGTCGCAGCCCCCGTGGAACGCCCGCTGCGCTTCCCCGTGCAGGACGTCTATCGCTGGGATGAAACCCGCATCATCGCGGGCCGCATTGAATCAGGCGTTATCCGCAAGGGCGATGTGCTGACATTCTCCCCCTCCAACCGCCAAGCGACTGTCGTTTCCGTTGAAAAATGGAACTCACCGTCGGAAATCCTCTCGGCTCAAGCGGGTGATTCCATCGGCATCACTCTCGATCAACCTATTTTCGTGGCGCGCGGCGATATCGCGAGCCATGAACAAAAAGCCCCCGTGCTGTCGAACGTCTTCCGAGCCAACGTCTTCTGGCTCGGCAAGAAACCGCTGAAGGTGGGCAACCATTACAAGATCAAGCTCGCGACCTATGAAGCGACCGTGCTGGTGCAGAGCATCGACCGCGTCATCAACACCGATGACTTGTCGCGCAGCGAAAAAGACACCGTCGACATCAACGAGATGGCCGAAATCACTTTCCGCAGCCGCGAAGTGCTGGCGCTTGACAGCTATCAGGACAGCCTGAAAATGGGCCGCGTCGTCATCGTCGAAAACCACGATGTTGTCGGCGGCGGCATTATTGGGT
>JAQSWE010000098.1 GCA_029266795.1 Alphaproteobacteria bacterium
TCGAGCCCCAGCTGCGCGAAAGTACCCTCCACATCCAGCGCCTGAATTTCTTCCCGCGTCCTGCCCGCAAAGATAGCGACCAGCACGGCGATCAGCCCCTTGACGATCTGCGCGTCGCTGTCGGCTGTCAGCGTCAGCCGATCTGACGCGTCCCAGCCCATCACCAGCCAGACCTGGCTCATGCAGCCCCGCACCTTGGAATGCTCGGTTTTCAGGGAATCGTCCATCACCGGCAGGTCGTTCCCGAGGCCGATCAGGTATTTGTACCTGTCCTCCCAGTCGTCCAGCGCGTCAAAGTTATCCACAAGGTCTTCTATAGACATATTCCGGCTAAGCCTTTATTAATGCTATCCGGTGTTAAAATAGGGTGAAAATGGCACGAATGCCATAGTAAAGCGTTTATCCACACCTACAGTTAAATCATTGATCAAACACGGTTGGCAAACAGCGAACAGGTGTTCTATCTTAGAGGAATATAAGGGTCGCCAAACGGCCCATTCAGGTAAAGAAGGGAATATAGGATGAGCAGCAAGACCGGGTCTTCCACGACAGATTCCAAGAACACGCTGTACTGCTCCTTCTGCGGCAAAAGCCAGCATGAAGTGCGCAAGCTGATCGCGGGCCCCAACGTATTCATTTGCAATGAATGCGTCGAGCTCTGCATGGATATCATCCAGGAAGAGGACAAGACCCAGCTGGTGAAATCCGGCAAGGGCATCCCGACTCCGAAAGAAATAAAGCTGGTGCTCGATGACTACGTCATCGGCCAGGACCGCGCGAAACGCGTGCTCTCGGTCGCCGTGCACAACCATTACAAGCGCATCGACGAAGGCCTGATGAAAGGCTCCGACGTCGAGCTCTCGAAATCGAACATCCTGCTCATCGGCCCGACGGGCTCGGGTAAAACGCTGCTCGCGCAGACGCTCGCCCGCATCCTCGACGTGCCCTTCACGATGACCGACGCAACGACGCTGACCGAAGCCGGTTACGTCGGCGAAGACGTCGAAAACATCGTGCTGAAGCTGCTGCAGGCTTGCGACTACAACATCGAGCGCGCGCAGCGCGGCATCGTCTATATCGACGAGGTCGACAAAATCTCGCGCAAGTCGGACAACCCGTCCATCACCCGCGACGTGTCGGGCGAAGGCGTCCAGCAGGCGCTGCTGAAGCTGATGGAAGGCACGCTCGCTGCCGTCCCCCCGCAAGGCGGCCGCAAGCATCCGCAGCAGGAATTCCTGCAAGTGGACACGACGAACATCCTGTTCATCTGCGGCGGCGCGTTCGCAGGCCTCGACAAGATTATCTCGAAACGCGGCCGCACCAGCTCGATGGGCTTCGGTGCGAAAGTGGAAGGTCCCGATGAACGCCGCGCCGGCGAAGTCCTGCGCGAAGTCCAGACGGAAGACTTGCTCCGCTTCGGCCTGATCCCGGAATTCATCGGCCGCCTGCCCGTGCTGGCGACCCTTGACGACCTCGACGTGCCCGCGCTGGTGAAAATCCTGTCCGAGCCGAAAAACGCGATGACCAAGCAATACGCCCGCCTCTTCGACATCGAAGGCGTGAAGCTGACCTTCCAGCCCGACGCGCTGGAAGAAGTCGCGAAGAAGGCCATCGAGCGCAATACGGGCGCCCGCGGCCTGCGCTCCATCCTCGAAAATATCCTCCTCGACACCATGTTCGAACTGCCGGGCATGGAAGGCGCGGAAGAAGTGGTCGTGAAGGCGGAGAACGTGCGCGACAGCTCGCCGCCCATGATCGTCTATTCCGAGAAGAAGAAAAAAGAAGCCAAGGAAAAAGAAAAAGAGAAGGAAAAGGAAAGCAAGAAGAAGAAAGAGGACGACGAGGCTGCCTCGGCGTAATCGCTTCTCCCTTCCAAGGATCAAAGGCCGCCCCGCAAGGAGCGGCCTTTTTCTTTGCTGCCCCGCACAAGCACCCCCCCTTTGCACATTTGACATTTATGACAATCGGCATTATAGTCGGTCATTCGGTGAACGGAAATCCGTCATCAAAATGCAAATCACCCGACCTGCACAGTATAGCCCTGCCGCACCGCCTTGCCGTGTGCGGACAATAAAACGGGCCTAAACGACAGGCATAATGGAGGACATGATGAAACCTGAATTCAAGAAATGCGCCGATAACGACACGCCGCTGCTGGTTGCCCTGCGCAAGGGCCATGACGAAGCAGCGGTCATACTGCTAAATGCGGGCGCGAACCCGAATGCGGTCAACAGCAAAGGCCAGATACCGCTGATGTTGGCCGTCGATAACGCCGATCCCATCATGGTCGACAAGCTGCTGCGCGCGGGCGCACTGATCGACAACCCGCAGGTCGCCAACAGCCGCCAGAACCTGTTTACGCTGGCAAAGGGCTGGCACAACACCGACGCAGAAACCGAAGAAAAATTCGCATCGATCCGCGAACTTCTCGACCGCGCATCGCCCGCGCAGGTAACGTCATTTCCAGCGCAGCCTCTGAAACTGTAAGCGCCGCGCAAGACGAAAAAAGAAAAACCCCGCCGCATAAAAATGCTGGCGGGGTTCTTCTTTGCTACGAAGTCTTAAGGCTTCGGTGCTGCCGGCTTGGGCGCTTTGGGCGCTTGTTGCGTGGGCTTTTGTTGGGTAGGACCAGCCATTGTATGCCTCCTTGGTTTTTTTGTTTTGTGTAAGCCTATTCAGGCTACGCCCGTCACGATGGGCGGCTACAAAAACTTTCGTCGGTACAGGAGGTCAAGAATTACAGGCCTGAAATCTTTGCGACTATTATTGCGACGATTTTTGCATAATCGTTTTTCCGCTGCGGTGAGAACGATTGATCTGACGTGAGTCGCGCGAAAGCGACTCCGGCGGCATCGAGTCCCGCCGCATAAACAATCTTCTGCCCGTTATAGGTCGCCACATATTCCTCGGTCGTGCGGATGCAGGCCGCCGCGAAATCGTAATGCCAGATAAACGCTTCGACCGCCTTCACGCGCCCCATCGCGGCAGCGGCCGTGACCGGCGTCCAGCCGCTGGCATTGGCAACATCGGGCTTCATCCCCGCCTCCACCGCCTGCCGCAGTTGTTCCTCGATCTCGTCATCGCGCGACCACTTCGCCATATATTGCGCGAGCGTGGAGCCATGGGAGCCCGAGCGGTCATTGAGCCCCTTCCCGCGCTTCATCAAGGCCTGCTCCAGCCAGTGATTGGTCAGCAGCCGCCCCGTGACCGGCGCATTGGCCGCCGCGATATTGAACGGTGTATCGCCGGCGCTGTTGGTTTGATGCGTATCAGCACCCGCCTGCAGCAGCATGTTGACGATGTCTTCCACATCATGCCCCCCGCTCTCGGCGGCGGCGGCGTAATGCAGAACCGTCCAGCCTTTATCATCCGCAAGGTTCACATCCTGCGGCGACGCGGCGAGCCAGTCGCCGACGGCGTGAAAAGAATGTTGTGCGGCTTGCGCCAGGATTTCAGTTGAAGTGATCAAGCAACCCCAGAAACTGTCATGCCAGCGAAGGCTGGCATCTCCCTATCATAACAACAGTACTGCGGCACGGACAGACGTTATAAATCAGGAGATGCCAGCCTACGCTGGCATGACAACGATTATTACACGTTCAATAACAAGTTCTCCCGCTCCCATGACGAGATCACGGTGTTGTAGGCCTTGTATTCGGCTTCCTTGATCGCGCAATAGGTTTTAACGAAACGTTCGCCGAGGAGGTTGGAGAGCGGCTTGCAGGACTTGAATTTCTTCAAAGCGTCGGTCAGCGAACCGGGGAGCGTGTGGCCTTTTTTATAGGCGCTGCCCTTGATCTGTTCAGACGGTTCGATTTCCTCGATCATGCCGAGCAATCCGCAGGCGAGCGTGGAGGCGATGGTGAGATACGGGTTGCCATCCGCGCCCGGCAGGCGGTTTTCGATGCGGCGGTTTTCAGGCTTGGAAACCGGAATGCGCAGGCCCGCGGTGCGGTTGTCAACGCCCCATTCGACGTTGATGGGGCTGTCGGTTTCCTTGTGGCCGAAGCGGCGGTAGGAGTTCACGTTTGGCGCGAACAGCGGAATAGCGTAAGGCAGGTAACGCTGCAAGCCGCCGACATAATGGCGGAGCAGCTGGCTGTCATTGCCGGCATCGGTTGCGAAAATGTTCTTGCCGGTTTTCTTGCTGACGACCGACTGGTGGATGTGCATCGCGGAGCCCGGTTCCGTCTGCATCGGCTGCGCCATGAAGGTCGCATAGACGCCGTGACGGATCGCGACTTCGCGCGAGGTGCGCTTGAACAGGAAGGCTTGGTCGGCCAGTTCCACGGGGTCGCCGTGGTTGAAGTTGACCTCGATCTGCGCCGCGCCCGCTTCGTGCGACAGCGTGTCGATGTCGATGTTCTGCTTTTCGCAATAATCATAGACGTCTTCGAACACCGGATCGAATTCGTTGACGGCGTCGATGCCGTAGGCCTGACGGCCGATTTCCTGACGGCCAGTGCGGCCGACGGGCGGCTGCAGGGGAATGTCGGGATCGGTGTTGACGGCGACGAGGTAGAATTCAAGCTCAGGCGCCACAACCGGCACCCAGCCGCGCTTGTCGTATTCTTTCACGATCATCTTGAGCAGCTGGCGGGAGGACAGCGGCACAGGCGTGTCGTCTGAATAGAAGGCGTCGCAGATAATCTGCGCGGTCGGCTCCTGATACCACGGCACGAAACGCACGGTCGATTCATCGGGGGTCAGGTAAACGTCGCCATAAGTCGGGCTGATGTGTTCGTCGAGGTCGTCTGGATAGTTACCCGTGACCGTCTGCGCGAACACCGATTCCGGCAAAGGCATGCCGCGTTCCCGCAGGATGCGGAGCAGCTTGTCGGCAGGGATAATCTTCCCCCGCGCGATGCCGGCCATGTCGGGGACAAGGCATTCCACCTCGGTAATCTTGTGTTCCCGGATGAATTCTTCTAGCTTGTCCATGAAAGGCTCCTGAGGGTTACATAATTTTGAGCAACATCGCCGATAATTCCGCCCGTTTTCGCACCGTTTGGTATCAAATATCGGCGAATGCGCATGCCGAGACTCTAGGTTCTCTGCAAGAGCCCGTCAACTGCGACATTTGTGTAATTGGAGGCGGTTTTTCGGGACTTTCAGCAGCTTTTGAGCTCAGTTTACGCGGATTTTCAGTCATTATTCTGGAAAGTAACAAAATAGCCTATTCCGCCTCCGGCAAGAACGGCGGCCAGATGCAGCGCGGCTTCCCGAAATCACCGAAATACCTGATCGACAAATACGGCAAGGCGGATGCAAAGCTGATGAGCGACGTGACGGTCGAGGGCATCGGCCTGATCAAGCAGCGCATTGCCGACTTTAATATAGACTGCGCTTTCAAGCCGGGTGTGCTGGTCACGGCCTATCAACCCGGCCAGTTGACCGACCTGAGAGACGACAGCGCAGGCTGGGCGGAACTTGGCTATCCCGAAATGCGCATCCTCGATGCCGCCGAAACGAGAGAGCTCGTCCATGTCCCACAATATATAGGTGGCCAGCTGGACGAGGTCGGCGGGCATTTCCATCCCTATAATTACGCGCAAGGCCTCGCCCGCGCTGCGGTCGCCAAAGGCTGCCGCATATATGAGGACAGCCGTGCGATCGAGATTATCCATGGCGACACGCCGAAAGTGCGCACAGCCAAGGGCGAAGTGACCGCGAAATACGTCATTCTCGGCGGCGCGATCAAGGCGAAAGGCACGGAAGCCCTCACCCGCCGCTCGATCACTGCCGCCGCGCATGTGATTGCGACCGAACCGCTTACGGAAGAACTGGCGAAAAGCATCATGAGCCGCAAGGTCGCAGTTTCCGATGCGCGCTTCATCATGGATTACTACCGCCTGTCGGAAGACAATCGTTTGCTGTTCGGTGGCAACTGCAATTACAGCGACATGGATATGCCGGGCGAAGACAAGCGGCTGCGCGACCGCATGCTGAAAATCTTCCCGCAACTCGCGCAGACGAAGATCGACCATTGCTGGTACGGTCCGCTGGAATTCACCATCAACCGGTTGCCGGGCCTCGGGCGGCTGTCGAAGAATGTGTATTATGCACATGGCTTCGGCGGTCAGGGTGTGGTCGCGACCAATATCCTCGGCAAGGTCGTGGCGGAGGCGGTGGCGGGACAGGCGGAACGGTTCGATGTATTTGCCCGCGTCAAGCATCAGGATTTCCCCGGCGGAAACTGGCTCAAACGCCCGCTTTTCGTACTGGGCATGAGCTGGTACCGGATGCGTGACGCGCTGGCCGGCTAGCGATTAATTTTCTTTTTACTTTTCAACGGTATGGTTATGAGACAGGGGTAAACTATGTCCGATAAATACCGTCTTATCACCCGCGCCGACCTCGATGGCATCGCCTGCGCCGTTCTCTTGAAAGAGCTCGGCATGGTCGACGATATCAAATTCGCGCATCCGAAAGACATGCAGCACGGGCTGATCCCCGTGACGGATAAGGACATCATCGCAAACCTGCCCTATAACGCCGCCGCGCATTTATGCTTCGACCATCACGCGAGCGAGGGCGAGCGCAACAAGGAAAAACCCGCGAACCTGATCCTCGACACCGCAGCGCCCTCCGCCGCGCAAGTCATCTTTCGCCATTACGGCGGCCGTGAAAAATTCCCGCATGTATCGCAGGAAATGCTGGATGCGACGGACAAGATTGATTCAGCCGATGTATCGCAGGCCGACATCCTCGACCCCAAGGGCTGGGTTCTGCTGGGCTTTATCATGGATAACCGCACGGGCCTTGGCCGCTACAAGGAATTCCGCATCAATAACTTTCAATTGATGTATGACCTGATCGAGATCCTGCGCAAGGAAAGCGACATCAACGATATCCTCCGCCTGCAGGATGTGGCCGAGCGCGTGCGCATGTATGCCGAGCATAGCAAGCTCGCCCGCCACCAGATCATGAAATGCGCGCAGGTCGAAAAAAACCTCGTCATCCTCGATTACCGTTACGAGAAAGAGCTCTACACCACCAACCGCTTCACCGTGTATGCACTATTCCCGAAAGCGAATATGTCGATGCATATCCTGCCGGGCGATGACGGCAAGGCGACCGTTTTTGCTGTCGGCAAATCGGTGCTCAACCGCACCTCGCCGCTCGATGTCGGCGCGCTGATGCTCGAATACGGCGGCGGCGGCCACAAGGCCGTCGGCACCTGCCAGGTCGAGGTCGCGAAATCCGAACAGGTGCGCAAAGAGCTGATCGAGAAGATCACTACTGCCGGCTGATATGGGAATTTGAATTCCTGTTTCCCTCACCCGCCTCTCCCGCTACACTCCGGTTAGTTTCAACGCAGACGGAGTGCGGATCGATGAAAGATGTTTTCAACTGGCTGGCCGGCAAACCATCGCAGCAGTACACGATGTTTGGCGACAGCAATTCGATCAAGTTCAACCGCGCGGCACGGTTCGTGGAGCGTGTGGTCTCCGTCCCCTCGATGGTGGTTGGTGCGGCGCTGGTCGCGATCTCGATCCCTGCTGTTCTGGTCGCTCCGCCGGCTGCGGCAACCTTGTTCCTGTCCGGCGTCGCAGTTGCGGCATTCGGCAAGGCCTCCGGTCTGCTCAAGGGCGGTGTCACCCACCTACTGGCGGCCGGTGCCTCCAGCCTTGCAAACCACCTGTCCAAGCCGAAGTACCAGACGGTGCCGAAGGCCGGTTAACAGCCGACTTGAACGGGCAGCTTGAAAAGCGTATATAACTCCCTGACTAAAAGGGTGAAACGCCAGCCATGACCTATGTCGTTACAGACGTCTGCATCAAGTGCAAATATACCGACTGCGTGGAAGTCTGCCCGGTGGACTGCTTCTACGAGGGCGAAAACATGCTCGTCATCAACCCTGACGAATGCATCGACTGCGGGGTTTGCATTCCCGAATGCCCGATTGACGCGATTGTTACGGATATTGATCCCCGCGGCGAGCCGTTCCTCGAGCTCAACCGCGAGTTTTCCACCGGCCCTTGGCCCAACCTGACCAAAAAGAAGCCCGCCCTGCCGGAAGCCGAGGAATTTAAAGAGACCCCTGACAAGATGTCCCTGTTCAGCCCCGAGCCCGGTGACGGCGACTGATATTTGACATAACAGTAGACCTCTGTTATGGTATTCCAGTTTCAAAAAAGGAATAACCCATGGCAAAGTATCCCCAAGCAGAGCAAGCCTTCGAATATACGCGCAACTCTTACGCGGACGCAGGCGGTATGCCCGCTGTTCTGAAAGCTATCCAGCTGGGTGCGGTTAACGCTATTGCGGAGCTTGTCGACCGGCCGGACGATGAAAAAGATGCGCTTATGGCGGCATCCTCCCTCATCTTCAGCAAAGACATGACTGTTTACAAGGAAGCGCCTGAAAACCTTTCAAATTACTCCGCGCAAGTGCAGCAGATAGTGGCAGATGCGGCAGCGCGCGCCGGGCAGCCCGATATCTACACACAATCCCGTGACCTCATGCAAATCGGGCTTTCCCATGCTGTCGGCGGCCGTGACATCGCGTTGAGCGCATATAATGGCTTGAAGGATCAAATTGATGAAATTGCCGAGGCAGATCCCCGCC